>JAZUFP010000047.1:0-6262 GCA_045640765.1 Acutalibacteraceae bacterium | reverse complement strand
TATCCATGACCGCCGTCAGTTGTGTTGCCGACAGTGTGGTCGGTGTGCCGCCGCCGATATAAACCGTTTCGAGATGCAGACGCTTTTCCGTCGCGATTTTTGCCGTTTCACGAATTTCACGGCACAGCAGTTCGACGTACTGCGGGATCAGTTTTTTCGCCTGCGCCACCGAATGCGACACAAACGAGCAGTAATGACAGCGCGTCGGACAAAACGGAACGGAAATATACAAACTGAATGAATCGGGTCGGGAAAGCCGTGTAATGGCATCTTCCCCGGCGGTCGCCTCCCGGCAAAGAGAGATCTTATCGGCAAGCACCATCAGTTCTTCTTCAAAATACCGGTCCGTTTCGGTCCGCCCCTGCGCACGGCAGAGTTTTCCGTACAGTTTTGCCGGGCGGACGCCGGTCAGAATGCCCCATTGCGGCACGTTTCCGGTCAGTTCCACAAAACAGCGGTACAACTGCACGGCAAGCAGACGTTCGCAGTTTTTTTCATAGTCTTCGCAATTTTCCGGAACCGTTGTTTCGTACGCCGCCGTTCCGCCGTCCAGCAGCACCGAAGCCGACAGCGTGACAGTCCCGTTTTCGACCGAACGCCGCACAAACGCCGCGCGGGTATCCGGCACCTCGGTTTCAAAAAACCGGATCTTTTCAAAGGGCAGAAAAATGCGGATCAGTTTTTCCAGTTCATACTTAAAATTCTGCCCGATATTACATAAATTCATACGGTGATTCCTACTTCAAAAAAGGATTATACAGTCGTTCCTGCCCCAGCGTGGTCGCCGGTCCGTGACCGGGATACACCACCGTTTCGGCAGGCAGGGTGAATAATTTTCCGATCGAACCGATCAGCGTATCGAAATCCCCGCCCTTAAAATCGGTCTTCCCGACCGATCCGGCAAAAAGGGTATCCCCGCTGAACAGCGCGTCCCCGATCAGATAACACACGCCGCCGATCGAATGACCGGGCGTTTCGTAAACACGCACCGGAAGATCGCCGACCGTGAAAGTATCACCGTCACAAAGCAGACGGTCCGGCCGCGGCGAGACCAGCCGCGCGTGAAAGCGTTCCGACAGTGTATATTCCGGATCGTCAATAACGGCGCCGTCCTTTTGGCCGATCGCCGCCGGGACACCGGTTTCACGCTGTAACCGCTCGGCACCGCCGATGTGATCGAAATGAACGTGGGTCAGAAGGATCATTCGTTCCTTGTCCGCGTTATTCTTCAAAAAAGCCAGTACGCGGTCATCGTCAAAACCGGGATCGACCACGATGGCCGCCCGCGGGGTGGAGATCATATAACAGTTGGCGTGGATGATCCACAGCGGCAATGTTTCAACGTTCATGTTTACACCAGATTTCCGTATCATAAAGGATCGTGACCGGTCCGTCATTGACCAGTGACACCTGCATATCGGCACCGAAGATGCCCTTTTCCACCCGGCGCACGCCCGCCGATTTCAGCAGTTCACAAAAGCGGTCGTAATAAGCGGAAGCACCTTCCGGTCCCATGGCGTGAATAAAGGACGGACGGTTGCCCTTTTTGACGTCCGCGCCCAGCGTGAACTGGGAAATACACAAGACCTCGCCGTCCACGTCCAGGATGGAACGGTTCATTTTTTCGTCCTCATCCTCGAACACACGCAGTAAAGACACTTTTTTTGCCAACATTTCCAGATCTTCATCCGTGTCCCCTTCCATGGCGCAGAACAGGATCATAAATCCCATGCCGCAGGAGCCGACCGTTTTTCCGTCCACCGTTACGGCAGACTGTTTTACACGCTGAATAACCGCTTTCATACATAACTTCCTTTATTGATTGATTCGTTCCACACAGAAGACACCCGGTACTTTTTCCAGATGCACGATGATACTGTGCAGGTGTTCCACGCTTTCGGCGCTGACGGTCAGGTTGGTGATGCTGTTGCCGTTTTTGATCTGCCGCGCGTTGATGGAATGGACCGCGATGCGCATATTCTGCATCAGCGTCAGAATATCCAGCACCAGTCCGTCCCGGTCGATCGCCGTGATCTGCAAAGCCGAAACGAAATTTTCGGAATGATCGTTATCCCAATGCGCCGCGATCCAGCGTTCGGGTTCGGGGCAGGACGAAAGATCCCGCGGAACGTTGTTGCAGTCCCGCTTATGCACCGAAACACCGTGCCCGCGGGTGATAAACCCGATGATCTCATCTCCCGGAAGCGGCGCGCAGCATTTGGAAAGTTTTACCAGACAGTTTTCGATACCGTCCACCACGACGCCTTCCGATGAATGGGCGTGAAGGACCGGCTTGATGATTTCCGGTTCCTGAACCTTTGCCGCGGCGGAACGCTTGTTATAATCGTCCCGGATGCGCGGCATGACCTTGGAGATCAGAATACCGCCATACCCGATCGCGGCGAAGAAATCATCCCCCGTGGCAAAGCGCAGACGTTTGGCAAGGTCTTCGATATATTCGGCGAATTCGGCTTCGGGGAAATTGATGGCGTTGCGTTTCAGTTCGCGTTCCAGATCCATTTTACCCGCCGCGATATTTTCGGGGCGGCGTTCTTTCTTGAACCAGGAACGGATCTTGGCTTTCGCCTGATTGGTGACCGCGATATTGATCCAGTCCCGGCTGGGGCCGTGCCCTGCCTGATTGGTCGTCAGAATTTCGATGACTTCCCCTGTCTGGATGACGTGGTTGATCGGCACGATCCTGCCGTTGACCTTCGCCCCCACCATTTTGACACCGACCGCCGAGTGAATGGCAAACGCGAAGTCGATGATCGTAGAGCCGACCGGCAGATTGATCACGTCACCGCGCGGCGTAACGGCGAAAACGTCCTCCTGCGACAGATCGACCTTGATACTGCGTACCAGTTCCGACGCGTCGCCCGACGCTTCCTGGCTGTCCAGGATCTGACGGATCCACGCCAGCCGTTCTTCCATTTTTTTATCGCTACCGGTGATCCCCTCTTTATACTTCCAGTGCGCCGCGATACCGAATTCCGCCGTATGGTGCATTTCCGCCGTACGGATCTGAATTTCAAACGGCACACCTTCCCGGCTTAATACCGTGGTATGCAAAGACTGATACATATTGGGTTTCGGGGTGGAAATATAATCCTTGAACCGGTTGGGGATCGGGCGGAACATATCGTGCATGACGCCCAGAATATTATAGCAGTTCGCCACGGTGTCGGTAACGACACGGATGGCGTAAACGTCGTAGATCTCCTCGAAATCCTTTCCCTGCATATACATTTTGCGGTAAATGCCGTGAATGGATTTTACACGCGCCTGAAAAGACATCTGCACGCCCGGCATGGCGACCTTTAACCGTTCCTCGATACGCAGGCGGATATCCGACAGCGTTTTTTCCAGATCGTCCTTCCGCAGACGAAGCATATTCTCGATTTCACCGTACGCCACGGGATCCAGATGTTTCAGCGCCAGATCTTCCAGTTCCTCTTTGACCCAGCGGATACCGAGCCGGTGCGCGATCGGCGCGTATACTTCAAGCGTTTCGACCGATTTGTCCCGCTGTTTCTGTTCGCGCATACCGTCCAGCGTCCGCATATTGTGCAGGCGGTCCGCCAGTTTGATGATGATAACGCGGATATCACGCCCCATGGCGATCAGCATTTTGCGCAGACTTTCCGCCTGCTGCTGTTCCTTGTTGGTAAAGGAAAGCCGACCGATCTTGGTCACGCCGTCCACCAGCATTGCGACGTCGTCCCCGAACGTTCGTTTCATATCTTCCAGCGTTGTTTCGGTATCCTCGACAACATCGTGCAGCAGTGCCGCCGCGATCGACTGACTGTCCATACCCATGGACACCAGAATTTTGGCGACATGATACGGATGGCTGTAATAGGGTTCCCCGGTGAAGCGCTTCTGACCGGCGTGCGCGTGGACGCAGAAATCAAACGCCCGTTCGATCATTTCATAATCGTACGCGCCGCCCTGCTGACGCATTTGTTCGGCTAAATCTTCATAATCCCGTCTTTCTTCGTCATTCATTCACAGGTTCCCCCTTTCGTCAGTCTGATATAGGTCGGTGCTTTTTCCAACGCGGTTTTCGCCGCGCCGGCAACAGCGCCGTAACAATCGTTTTGCAGAGATATCAGTTCCAGTTCCCGCAGGAC
This sequence comes from Acutalibacteraceae bacterium, assembly GCA_045640765.1. Lineage (GTDB taxonomy): Bacteria > Bacillota > Clostridia > Oscillospirales > Acutalibacteraceae > UBA737. The sequence continues at coordinate 2,129 of JAZUFP010000047.1, read as the reverse complement.
GGTCAGCGCGATCTGCGTTTTGGCCAGTCCGGGGGATTCCAGCGTGATATGTTTCAGCCGTTCGGCACCGATCGGCTGTTTCTGGATCAGACGGTAAACCGTGCCGATCTCTTCCCGCGAAGGGATCAGTTCGTTTGGCAGGGGCGCGCCGCGCAGATAATCATGGTACGCGAACAGTTCGTCAAACAGCCGGTCTTCGTTCAGTCCGCTGACACGCAGCGCCCGGACCCGTACCGAAAGTGACCGGATCCCCTGATAAATATTTTCGCTGAGCGTGACCGCAAGATCCAGCAGATCCCCTGTCACGAAGCAGAATTGCTGCGGTGTAACACCGAACAGCAGGGCCTGGAACGGCGTGCCGTTTTTGGTGAAAAGAAGTTTCAGATGCTTTCCGCCTCCGATCGGCGTGATCTTTTCCAGCGTAACGCCGAATAATCCGAAAACCGGCGCGGGATTTCCCATGCCGAAAGGTTCCAGCAGTTCCAGCGCGTCGATCATATCGACCGACATGGCCGATGGATTCAGCCGCAGATCAACAGTCAACTGCGGGATCACCTGCGGCAGTGTTTTGGCGTAATCATTGATTTCCCGGCGGAAACGGTCCAGGTCTTCACACCGGACGCCCATACCCGCCGCCAGTTCGTGACCGCCGAATTTGACCAAAATATCAGCGCAGGCATTCAGCGCGTCATAAAGCGAGAATCCGGGAAGACTTCGTCCCGATCCTTCCGCCGTTTCACCGTTTTCCGAAAGCACCAGCGCCGGTTTGCCGTAATGTTCCACCAGTTTGGACGCCACGATACCGACCACACCGGGATGCCACGGCTTCCCCGACACCACGATCACACGGTCGTACTGATAACCGTTTTCCTCGATCACCCGGCAGGCCTCGGCAAAAATTTGCCGCTCGGTCTGCTGACGGACGGCGTTGGCACTTTCCAATTCGTTGGCAAGGCCCAGTGCTTCGTGGATATCAGTACTGCAAAGCAGACGGAACGCCGTCATTGCGGAGCCCATACGCCCCGCCGCGTTGATACGCGGTACCAGTCCGAACGACAGATTGCCCGAAGCGATCGCGGAACGGTCCACACCCGCCACGTTCATTAAAGCCGAAAGTCCGGTACGGGGATCATTTTTCAATGCCGCGACACCGGCACGCACAATGGAACGGTTTTCGTTGCACAGCGGCATCACGTCCCCGACGGTGGCGACCGCCAGCAGATCGGCATACCTTGACAGCATCTGTTCCGGTTCACGGTCTTCCAGAACGCAGACCAGTTTGAACGCGACCTCCGCGCCGCAGATCTCCTTAAAAGACGACGGACAGTCCACCCGGTGCGGATCCACGATCGCCGCGGCCGCCGGCAGGTGTTCGGGCGGCAGGTGATGATCGGTCACGACCACACGCATTCCCAGTTCGTTGGCACGGGCGATTTCCGTCACGCAGGCGATGCCGTTATCGACCGTGACGATCAGTTTGACACCCTGCTCCGCCAGCCGTTCCACCGCTTCGCAGTTCATGCCGTACCCTTCCGCCGTGCGGTCCGGAATATAGGCGACCGCGTCCACGCCGCGTCCTTTGAGATAGTCGATCAACAGTGTCGTGGCGACCACACCGTCACAGTCATAGTCGCCGAATACGGCGATGCGTTCTCCGTTTTCGACCGCCCCGTTCACGATTTCCGCCGCGCGGTCAATATCCGCCAGTTCATGCGGATCGCACAGCAGCGGTTCTTCGTCGAAAAACTGTTCGATATCTTCGGGGAAAGCCATGCCCCTGCCGACGGCGATCGCCGTTGTGAAAGGATCGGTATCGCATTCCGCCGCCAGTTCTTTGACCAGTGCTTTATCCGGCGCTGTAACGATCCATTTTTTGAAAGCCATGACGTTCCCTCCTTAAATTAGATAATATTTATTTTATTTTACCACTAATGAAATATTTTTGCAATCAAAAAATTATTTTCTTTTACAGTATATTGCCGATCGCTCTGTAGGTTTGTCAATGATGTGTTACACATTGGGAAAAGCACATAGGACTTGTTTAGGAGAGTGCCAGTTGAGAGGGCGCATGGGGAAATCGTTGTATTGGCGTTGACGAATAGCTAATTGTTTTTGAAAATCTTCAAAAG
>JAZUFP010000046.1:0-15841 GCA_045640765.1 Acutalibacteraceae bacterium | reverse complement strand
CGACTTGACGGCAGCGCCGCCGCGATCGGTGCGACGTTGTTCGCGGCCGACCTGTTTGTTGAAAAAAATCAGTTTTAAGGTTGAAACGTTTTGCGAAATTTTCGCGGAACTTTTCCATATCATATTATGTCAAACAATGATAAAACTATGTAGGGGGCATTGTAATGTTGAAGTTAAAAATCGGATTGGTGGGAACAAGCCAGTTAAGCTTTCCCGGCAATAAGGAAGCGGCGTTCGGCGCGTGTGCCGAAGCCATGAAAAAACACGCCGAAAAGATGGGGTTTGATCTGGTCGTGTACCCGACGACGGTCATCGTCCGCGAGGATGCCGTCAAGGCCGTTCAGTTTATGGAAGAGGAAAAAATCGACTTCCTGATGGTACAGCATACCTCGTATTCCGCGGGACAACTGGCGCCCGTTCTGGCAAAGATCAAAAACGCCAACGTCGGCTTCTGGGCGATCCCGGAAGGCGCGGTCGACGGTGCCGTTCCGTTTAACTCGCTGTGCAGTATCAATATGCACATGGGCATTGTTGCCCACTACTTAAAGGATTATAAGATCAAGGTCAAATGGTTCTACGGCTATGGCGAGGATGAGGAATTCACCCGCCGGCTGGGCATTACCGTCAAGGCGCTTACCGCGCTGAAAAACCTGAAAAATTCCCGAATCGGTCTGGTCGGCGGCATCGCGCCCGGATTTAACGATCTGTACGACGACGAGCGCAATCTGAACCGCCGGTTCGAAGGTCTTTATTTCAACCGTCTGCATGAATATTCCGAATTAAAGGATAAGGCCATGTCCTACACCCTTTCGGAAATCGAGCCGATCGCCGACGGAATGCTGAAAAAATCGCTCGGCTATGCCGATCTCGCGGCACAAAAGACGCTGGAAACCAGCGCCCGTTTCTATAAAGCGTATAAAGAGTTTATCGCCGAAAACGGCTACGACGCCATCGCGGTTTCCTGCTGGCCGAAATTTCAGGATGATTTCCAGTATTCCATCTGCTCGGTGCTGGGTCAGCTCAACGATGAAGGCACGGTCATGGCGTGCGAAGGTGACGTGATGAGCGCTGTCAGTATGCTGGCACTCAAGTATATCGCCGACGGCGACGTTACCACGTTGATGGATCTGTCGGCGTTTGACGAAAAGGACGAAACGGTGCTGTTGTGGCACTGCGGTCCTGCGGCGGCACGCTATTGCGAACAAAACGGTTACCGGCTGGGCTGTAATTACAGCGGCGGCGCGCACGAACCCGGCAAGGGCGTTACGTCACGGCTCGGTGTCACCCGTGATATGGTCTTTGACGAAAACCCCATTACGGTCATGCGTCTTTCGGGCGAATGTGACAAGATGTTCCACATGGGCGGCGAATTCATGCTGCGTGATAAGCCCTCCTTCCACGGCAGCCGCGGCTGGTGCGGAAATCTGACGCTGAACGGCGAAAAGATCGGCGCGAAGGATCTGCTGAATACCATTTTGGTCAGCGGATTCCAGCATCACTTCCCGGTCGTGATCGGTGATTACACGGCAGAGGTCAAGGAGTTTGCCGCGTGGGCGGGTCTGACCCCGATCAAAAAGGTTGAATATGCGGATTATCTGCAAGTCATTGAATAAGGAGAACAGTCATGAACAACAAGATTACCATTACCGAAATGATGAACGCCGCCAAGGCGTTGAAAGACAACGGCGAACAGTTTACCCTGCTGGGCATCGGTCCGATGTCCAAGCCGTTGCTGAAAGCCACGCTGGAACTGGCGCAGGAAAAAGATTTCCCCATTATGCTGATCGCCAGCCGCAACCAGGTCGACAGTGACGAATTCGGTCACGGTTACGTCCGCGGATGGGACCAGGATCGCTTTGTCGCCGACGTTGAGGCGGTCGAAAAAGAGATCGGGTTTGACGGTCTTTGCTACCTTTGCCGCGACCACGGCGGTCCGTGGCAGCGTGACGAGGAACGCGCCGCGAAACTGCCGGTCGACGAAGCCATGGAAAAGTGCATCCGTTCTTATAAGCACGATATGGAATCCGGCTTTGACCTGCTGCATATCGACCCCACCAAGGATCCGGAGTTCGCCATGGGTACCGTTCCGTTCGATCTGGTCATTGACCGCACGGTCGATATTATCGAGGAACTGGAAAAATTCCGCAAAGAAAAGGGTCTGCCGGAAATCGGCTACGAAGCCGGTACCGAAGAAACCAACGGCGGTCTGACCTCGGTCGATGCGTTCAGCGGCTTTATTGATACGCTGGTGGCACGCCTTGCCGAAAAAGGCATCAAGGCACCCGAATTTGTCGTCGGTCAGACCGGTACGCTGACCCGCCTGACCGAAAACGTCGGTCACTTCAACCGTGAAAACGCCGCCCTGCTTTCAGCCAATTCCGCCAAACACGGTGTCGGTGTTAAGGAACACAACGGCGACTATTTAAGCGATAAGATCCTGTTGGAACATCCCGTTCTCGGCATTACGGCGATGAATGTCGCGCCGGAATTCGGTGTGGTTGAAACCAGAGCTTACCTTGAACTTGCCAAGGTCGAAGAACGGAACGTGCCTGCCGACTGCCGCTCGAATCTGGTGGCGGAAATGTCGCGCGAAGCCGTCAAGAGCGAGCGTTGGAGAAAGTGGGTCGTGGGCGATATGACCCACGCCGACGTGGATACCGTACTGGCCGATGCCGAACTGACCGCCCAGATCACCGATATCTGCGGTCACTATACCTATGAAACCCCGTCCGTTAAGGCGGAGATCGAAAAAATGCTCGGGAACCTGAAAGCCATCGGCATTGACGGTGAAAGTTACGTCAACTATATGCTGAAAAATTCGATCGACCGTTACGCGTTCTGCTTCGGAATGCACGGATTGACCGCGAAACTGTTGAAAGCGAGCGGCAAATAACGGAAAAACGGCATCAATAACAACTGCGCGAGCGGCATACCTCGGGGTGTGCCGCTCTTTTTGTTCCGCGTAAAACTTCGGACTGCCGGTCGTCCGCGGCGGCACTTTGGAATTTTATGTTGTTTTTAAGAAAAGGGATGAAAAATTCCGTATTATATGTTATACTGTATGTAGTAAAAATAAAGAACGATCTTGCGGTCGATCGAAGACGGGAAGTGCGATTTTGGAAGGCAGTAATATTCAGATGCGGCAGAAAAATATGCGGACCATTCTGTTTGCCATCAAGGAAAAAGGACCGATCTCGAAAAAAGAATTGCAGGAACTCACCCATCTGAGCTGGGGCACGGTGACCAACCTGGTCAACGCGCTGGTCCAGAAGGGTTACGTTTATATGTGCGACAAACTCGGCACCGGCGCCGGCAGAAAGATCGAACTTTTCGATATCGACAATAAAAATCTGGCCGTTGCCGTAGGCATCCGGAACGACAGTTTTTCGGTGATCGTGACCGACTTGAAAGGGCGGGAAAAAAGCAATAAAACGGTGTCCTATACCGTCATGGAAAAGGATTATATCCTTTCGGAGCTGTCGGCGGTCATTGATTCGTTCATGGCGCTGTTCGCGGGGAAGATCAAAATCATTTCCTTTGCCGTGCAGGGATTCGTCGATAAGAAAAACGGCATTTCAAGAAAGATCAACCGTATCGAAAACTGGGAAAACGTCGATTTGAAAAGTTATTTTGAAAAGCGGTACGCCGTGCCCGTTCTGGTGGAGCACGATATCAACTGCACACTGAAATTCGAAATGTCCATCAACCGGGCGGAACTGTCCACGGTGCAAAACGCGCTGCTGATTTCGATCGAGGATCAGGGTATCGGTATGGCCATTCTGGCAAACGGCGCTATTTATAACGGCGCGCACGGTGAAGCCGGCGAGATCGGCGAGGTCTTTCTGGAAAATCAGTCGGGCAGGTTTTCGTTTGATAAGATCCTTTATAACAAAAACCGGGACGGCTCGGACAAAGGATACGAAAATTTCGGCAAAATGATCGATGCCGCCGACGCGGGGGATGTTCGGGCAAAGGAAAAAATCGAAAAGATCTGCGCGTCCTACGGGCTGGTGCTGGTCAACGTCACAACGGTCTTCGATCCGGAAGCCGTGATCCTGCACGGAAGGATCAACGCCGGGGACAGTACGGTCGTAAAGGGCGTTTTGAAGGTGTATGAGGAATACGCGTTCGGTCAGCGCGCACGGATGATTTTTTCCGGGTCGGATCATAACGCCGCGGTCAACGGTGCCGCCCTGATCGCCGGGGAGCGTCTGATCGACAGCAGTTTGCTATAAAAAACTTGACTTTCCCCTTGAAATATTGTATAATATTATTAAATTAAATCAACAAATGATTTAATTGGAACAAAAATACAAAATTGCAACCATTTTTTGTGCTTTTGTGTTTATTTTTTTAGAAAGGCCCGGGATTATGACAATGGGTAAGCACGTACGCAAATCGGACAAAATGCGGAGATTCGCACGGAATCCGCTGTATATAGTGATTTGTCTGGCGATTATTATTTCATCGCTGCCGATTCTTTATACAGCTGTTCAGGCGGAATACAGCGGGATCCGCATTGAGAACGCGGATTTTTCGGCTGTGCGCGAGGACGGTTCTCCGGAAGGGTGGACGGCTTCTGCCGTCAGCGGTGCTTTCGGCGGACTGAAACAGAAGCGTTCCGCGGATCATACCGGCGAATATGCCGCTTTGTTTTCGTCTGACGGGGTCTGGAATATGGATACATCGGTGACTTCACCGATCACGGTCGCGCCGAACACAAAATACGAACTGTCCTATTTCGCCAAACTGGACGGGAAAGACCCGTCTTTAAGCGTATGGTACATGGAATACCGGAAAGACGGATCGCTGACCGGAACGGACTGGCGGATCGTCTCCGATTGCACACTCAACAGCGGTCGCGGCTGGAATCAGTACGCCGGTTCGTTTACGACCTCGAACGAGGCAAAGTATCTTGCCTTGCGCTTCTCGGTACGGAAAGGAACGGCGGGCATCGATGACGTTTCGCTGACGGAAAAACGCGCGTTTAAAGCGGCGCCGATGGGCTTTGAAACGGTAAATCTTGTACCGAACGGCGATTTTGAAGAAAATTTTGCGAACTGGGATAAGATCATCTCGGGCGGAGCGACCGTCGAAACGGTGAACAGCCCTGTCGCCAGCGGTGAAAAGGCGGTCAGAATGACCCTGCCGACGGCATCGGCGCAGGGGTATTTGCAGGGGTATCAGTTCTCCGTAAACCCGTCCGCCAATTATATATTGACCTATCAGTTGAAGATCGAACCGAAGGGCTCGGGCAACGGCGCGCAATGCTACGCGCTGATTTATGAATTCAATCATTCCGGTTCGGCATCCGGCGGACTGATCTCCACGACCGGCCGATGGAATACCAATAACGGCGCGTATGAAACCATTACGTATGAATTCACGACCGGGAAGGATACCGAAAAGATCCGTATCGACCTGATGCATAACGGCGTGGCGGGAACGTCTTATTGGGATGACGTTTCGATCGTTGCCGCGCAGGAGGAAGAGCCGATCGAAACGGGTGACAATCTGCTGTTCAACGGCGGGTTCGAGCGAGATTTCGACACCTGGCAGAAATCGCTTTCCGGCGCTGCCGCGGTGTCCATTGTGGGCGATCCCGTAGCGGAAGGGGCAAAGGCGCTGAAAATGAGCGTGCCCAGTGCTTCCGCGCAGTGTTATTTGCAGGGAACGCAGTTTAACGTAAAGCCGTCCACGGCGTATCTGCTGTCCTATAAGTTGAAGATCGATCACGCGCAGGACGGTAACAACGCGCAGTGTTACGCGCTGTTATATACCTTTGATGACAAGGGCAATCCGTCAGGCGGTCTGCTGTCTTCGACCGGCAGATGGAATACCGCCGGGGACGGGTACGAAACCGTTACTTATACTTTCGAGACCGCTGAAAACATCAAGACCGCGCGTATCGACCTGATGCACAACGGTGTGGCGGGAACGTCTTATTGGGATGACGTTTCGGTCAAGGAAACGGTCATTGAAGAGGAAGACGACGGTCTTCTGAAAAACGGCACCTTCACCAAGGGCTCCGAAAACTGGTCCTTCAACGGCAACGTGTCGGTGCAGGATAAGATCGCCGTCAAGGGCAAGGCGCTGAAAATCGAAAGCAAAGATTCAACCAGCTACGCGCAAAGTAATTTCTTCCGGGTCGAACCGGGAAACGTTTATACGATTTCCTATGATATCAACGTAACGGAAGTTGCGGATGAAAGTGTGGGGGTCAATTTCTCCTCCTTTGTCTGCGCGGACGGTTACTGGCTTGATTTCGCCACCGACAGCATCTATGCGAAAACCGACGGTTTCGTGTCGGTAAAGACCGCCGTTACCATTCCGGAAAACGTGGAATCTATCGCGGTCGGGCTGAAAAACTACGTTGGTGCCGGCGTGTCTTACTGGGACAACGTTTGGGTCGAGAAAACGGACATTGAAGAGGAGGACGACGGTCTTCTGAAAAACGGCACCTTTGCCAGGGGCTCCGAAAACTGGTCGCTCAGCGGCCACGTGTCGGTGCAGGATGAGATCGCCGTCAAGGGCAAGGCGCTGAAAATCGAAAGCAAAGATTCGATCCCCAGCTATGCACAGAGTAATTTCTTCCGGGTCGAGCCGGGAAGAATTTATATCATTTCCTATGACATCAACGTAACGGAAGTCGCGGATGAAAACGCGGGAGTCAATTTCTCCTCCTTTGTCTGCGCGGACGGTTACTGGCTTGATTTCGCCACCGACGGCATCTATAAAAAAACCGACGGATTCGTGTCGGTCAAAACCGCCGTTACCATTCCGGAAAACGTGGAATTCATCGCGATCGGTCTGAAAAACTACGGCGGCGCCGGTACGGGTTATTACGACAACGTAAAGGTCACCCTGACCGATCTGGACGGTACCGATCCGAACCTTGACTTTGAAGCCAACGAGGAAATGATCCTGAACTGGTCGTTCTCGACCGATAACGGAAGTCTTTCCGCGACCGATGAAGTCCGTGACGGATCGACCGGAAAGGTCGCCGCGAAGATCGTCAACGAAACCGCGGCCGGATACGCCACTTTGAAAACCAAATACCTGCCCGTACGTCCCGATACGCTGTATCAGTTCTCCTACTGGATCAAGGCGGAGGGCGATTATACGGCGGGTTCCTCACTGGTGTTCCGCCAGATCACAGCGGATGGAAAAGGCGCTTCGGCGATCGTGTCCGAAGCCAACGCGCCGACCGTCAACGTGGAAAAACATCAGGCGGCCTCCGAATTCGTACATGCCGACTGGACCTACCGCGCGTCTGCCGATCGCGAGGGATGGCAAAACGTTGTATACAGCGTGAAAACCGCCTCCGACGCGGCGTTTATGGAGATCCATATTTCGGTCACCGGCGGCGCCTGCATTGCGGTGATCGACGACGTTTCCCTGACAAAGATCACGGAAGACCCCAACCTTGATTTTGAAAATATTTCCGACGTGACCGGTGTTCCGGAAAACTGGCACATGTCGGTCTATCACCAAACGGCAAAGGGAATGGGATATGACGACAGCGTTTACCATTCCGGCAAACGGTCGCTGTACGTTGAAAAGCGGGACGACCTCGAAAAAGTGTTCATTCAGTCCCCCGTGCGGTTTGCGGTCAACAAAAACGATATTTACGAGTTTTCGGCATACGTCGCGTCCAGAAACGCGTCGCCCGACTGCGCCATCAGTCTGGACCTTATCATGTACGACGAAAACGGGGAACAGCTGTATAACGACGCTTACGGCAATCTGACGACCGTCTACGGTGAAAAACTTTCGCTGAACGGTTCGTCCAAAAGGGGCAAATGGAAAAAGATGATGACCCGTTCGGTAATGGACGCGCGTGCCGCTTACGCGACGCTTTCGTTTACCATTACACACGGGTCGGCGGACATCTGGCTGGATGACGTTTTCTTCAACGTGGTGGCCAACAACGTCGATACCATCGTTGACTATAACGATTTCCACGCGGTGGATCAGGACGGAAACGTTGCCGGCTGGACGGTGACGGGAAGCGGCGATCTGACGGTCGCGCCGTTCACGAAGAATAATAAAACCGCGTATAAGGGCGTTTTCAAGTCCGGCTCCGCGACGGCTTTCATGAAACATACGGTCGATTTCCACGAAACGGAATATACCTATTGCGTGAAAGGCGATCTGACCACCGATACGCCGGCTGTCGCGCAGATGCGTTTTTACGATTACAAGGGCAACGAGTATAAGAATAAACGGGTCGAAGCGGCGCTGAATCCCGCGCAAAAGTCCTTTGAACTGAATTACGTCGCACCGAGCTGTACCACCGCGGCACTGCTGATCGGCGGCGGTTCCGGCACGGTAGAGGTCAAAAACGTGACCTTCTATCAGACCGGCGCGCCCGCCAGCAAGACCCAGTGGCAGGGCAAATGGGTCTGGTATAACGAGGACCCCTATAAGGCGCAGGATGATTACCGTTATTTCAGATATCATTTCGAGCTGGAAGACGGGGTGAAAGAAGCGCCGTTCCAGATCACCGTTGACGATAAATTCGCCCTGTACGCAAACGGGGAAGAAGTTATCAATAACTGGGATGCCGGCGGTGATTCGTGGTCGAACGTTATTTCCCTCGACCTTAAAAAGTATTTGAAAAAAGGTGACAACGTACTGGCGATCAAGGCGTATAACTACGTTTCGGAAGCCGGTGTGCTGTTCGACGGAAAATTCACCTTGAACAATAGCAACACGGTGTCCGTTTACTCTTCTGCCGAAGCGATTTTAACCACCAAAAAAGCCAACGATAAAACCCTTGATTGGACCAAGGTCGGCTTTGACGATAAAAACTGGTTGAGAACCAAGGAATTCGGCTCACCGCCGTGTTCGCCGTGGGGTCCGGTGCATTATAATTCGTCGCTGTATATCCATAACGCGGCGAAGGTGCTGTCCACCGACGTGCCGGAAATCGTTTCGGCCGGCGGTATGATGGAATTCTCACTGACCATGAAACTGGATTCAAAAATGGAATCCAATTTCACGCCGAAGGTCACGATCTGGCGCAAAAACTCGCTGTTGAGTCTGGCGTCCAGTTCGATCCGATTTGCCGATCATAAGGATATTCTGAACTGGCCGGTCGGCAAAGAATTCACGGTCAAGTGCGAACTGGATATCCCGAGTTATCTGGATACCGGCAAATACGTTCTGCAAATGGACGAAAACGCCGTACTGCTCAGCGGTGACGACGTATTTGACAATAAATTTATCGACTTTAAGGTGCAGGGCGATAAAAACGCCGCCAAATCGCTGGTCTCGAAGATCGAAAACTATAACGGCACGCCGACCTTGACGATCGACGGTGAACCGTACGGCTCGTTCTTCTATCTGCGGCCCGATCTGGACGTTTATCTTTCGACCGACGCCGAGACCCGCATCTATAAATCCGATCTGGATCTGTATATCACCTACGGCGGCTCGCTGTATAAAGGCGGCGCGAACGGCTCCAACCCCATCTGGCGGGAGGACGGCACGATCGATTACGACGCTTTTGACTCGACGATTTATGACACACTCGCTGCCAACGGTAATGCCTACGTTATGGTCAATATCGGTATGTTTGCGCCGCCGTGGTGGCTGGAATCACATCCGGAAGACGTGGCGCTGGCATTGGGCATCGACGGCAAACCGTATCCGCAAAGCGACGTTTCCATGTCCTCGGAGACCTTCCGGAAGGAAGCGGGCGAAGTTTTGCGCAAACTGGTCCGTCACATGAAGAGTCAGACCTATTATAACCGCGTTTTCGGTATCAAGATCAGTGGCGGTCAGACCTACGAATGGATGAACTGGGGCGAGGGCGTGCAGTACGGCCCCGATTACAGCGAGGCCTCTAAAAACGGGTTCAAAAAATATCTGAAAAAGAAATACGGTACGACTGCCGCGCTGCGCAAAGCGTGGAACGACAGTGACGTCACCTTTGAAACCGCGGCATCTCCAACGTTCTGTGAAAAATCGTACCTGAATTATGAGGTCAACAAGAGCTTGTACCTCGGCAGTGTCGCACAAGGACGCTATCCGCGGAACATGGTCGACTGGAACCTGTGGATGAGCGAGTCGGTGACCGATTCTTTCCTGTACTACTGCAAGATCGCCAAGGAAGAAACCGACAATAATCTGATCGTCGGCGGTTACAACGGTTATATCTGGACATTCAACAGCTATGACGCGCACGGTAAGGCGCACACCTCCATTGACCGTGTGCTGGATTCCGAGTACGTTGATTGGATCGCGTCGCCCGAAAACTACGGCGAACGTATGCTCGGCGAATCCAATACCTATATGACCATGACCGGCTCGGTGATGTCCCACGGTAAGATCTATATCTGCGAGCAGGATAACCGTACCTGTCTGTCTACGACCTACGGCTCTTCGTGGGATGCCGAATGGTCTTTCTCGACCGGCGTGGAACATACCCTGCAAAACACCATCCGCGCGGAAAAACGTGATTTCGCGCATGCGTTGATCGACGGCAGCGGCGAATGGCTGTACGATATGTACGGCGGCTGGCTGGACGACGATCAGATGTATGACTTTATCAGCGATTCCAAGGCCGAATTTGATTTCAGCTTGAACGTTGACCGTGACAATCTGAACGACGTTGCCGTGATCGTGGGCGATGAAAGTTACGCCTACATGGCGGAAGGCGTTCTGGATAATATGCAGTATACCATCAACTACGCGTTGCTGCAGGTCCAGCGAAAACATCTGGCGGCAATGGGCGCCGGGTACGATACCTATGTGATGTCTTCGTTCCTGGATAACAAGGTGCCGGAACACAAGGTGTATATCATTCTGTCCCCGACACAGATCGACGCGAAGATGAACACGGCGCTGAACAAATACCTGAAAGTCAACGGTCACTGCGTGGTCTGGGTCTATCTGCCGGGTCTGTCTGACGGCAGCCGTTACGATCTTAAAAATATCAAAAAGGTCACCGGCTTCTCGATCGGCGCGATCGAAGACATGACCAACGAGACCGTAACGGGACACTCTTTGCGGGTACGCATCACCGACGACAGCAATCCGCTGACCAAGGGACTGAAAGGCGTAACCTACGGCGACAAGACCCCGAACGGCATTTCTCCGGCGGCGTATATCGCGGATACCGACAACGTAACGGTGCTGGGTACCAACGTCGAAACCGGCAAGCCGGGTCTCGGTATCAAAAAAATGGACGGCTGGACGAGTATCTACTCGACCGCACCGTGTCTGACGTCGGATCTGCTGCGCAACCTGCTGAAAATGAACGGGTGCCACGTCTATTCCGAAAACAACGACGATATTATCTACAACAATAATCACTACGTCGCGCTTCACAGCGGCGAGGGCGGCAAAAAAACCGTCACTCTGCCGGAAAACCATTCGGTATATGACGTTTACGCGGAAAAATTCATTTCAATGGATACCGCCCGTTTCAGTTTCACCGCCGAACCGAGCGATACGCACGTCTTCCGTCTGCTGACGCCGAACACCTACGCGGTGACTTCGCGCGTGAAGGGCGGTCACGGAAAGATCTCAACGGTCGGTCTGACCGAAGTTTCCCCGGGCGATGATTTTTCGTTGAAGATCACGCCGGACAAGGGCTATGAAATTGCCGCCGTAACGGTAAACGGGGAAAAGACAACGGTCAAAAACGGTCTGCTGACCATTGAAAATATCAACTGCAACTATACGATCATCGTTACGTTCTCCCGTATTCCGGAAGTGGCGCCTGCCGAAGACAAGCCGGAAGAAAAGGACGTTCCGTCTAAGGAAAAAGAGGCGGAACCCGAAGAAGAGGTAGTACCGGTCGATACGGAAATTGAGGAGAATACTGACCGGGATCCCGAACGTGAGCCCGAAAAGAACAGTACCTCGCATCACGAAAAGATCAAACGGGTCGAAAAGACCAAAGTGCCCGTGATCGGGGCGTTCGATGTTGCCTGGTGGGTATTGCTTCTGATCGTCGTGCTGATCGTTCTGCTGGTATTTTGGTTATGGTTCCTTGTCAAGCGGAAAAAAGACGAGGACGAGGACGAAAAAGGTTGAAAGGTGGTTGTAAAATGAATATTCCATTGAAAAAAACAATCGCCTTTTTGCTTTCGGTCACGCTACTTTTATCCCTTACCGGCTGCCGCATCGTTTATAAGGTGTCGGAAAAGGAAACCGAAAGGGTATATTATGACGATATCACCGTCGAAGATGTTGACGACACGTCCGAAAGCGGCAGTCAGCCGACCGCGCAGAAGGACTCCGCGTCCGCCGGAAAAAAACAGCAGAAAACGGACGGCGGCGTGACCGATACGCATGCCGATGCTTCTTCGGTCAGCGAGAAAACGTCCGGCAAAACGGATAAACCCGCCGACAGCAGTCCGGAAAAGAAACCGGAAAAGGTCGCCCCCGAAAAGAAATTGAGCGGATCGCTGAAAATACAGGTTTTTATCAACGAATCCCAAAATCCGAGTGACGCCTGGACCGAAGTCGCCGACGCTTTTGAAGAGGCGACCGGGGTCAATGTAACGCTGATCATGGGCTCGCAGGTCAACACCCAGTATTCCGCGCGGTGGCTCGCCGGCGAAGCCCCTGCCGACATGATCCTGATCAGCGGTAACGGTCTGCCGGATGAACAAATGGCCAAGAGCGGCACGTTTTACGATCTGTCCGATACCATTAAAAACGGCAGAATTTACGGTACTTCCGAAAAAATCGCCGATCAGATCAATATGAACGTCATCGAATCGGAAAACGGAAAGATTTTCCGCGCGCCGCTGATGACTTCGGTGCAGGGATTATGGTATAACAAAAACGTCATTAAGACCGCGCCGCGGAATTATAACGAGTTCAAGGCGGTCTCCAAAAAGCAGCCAAGCGGTCTGACCTACCCGGGACAGTATGCCGATTACAGCACGTGGGCGTTGTTCATGCCGGCGGTCGCGGCTTACGGGCAGGACTTTTTCGATCAGGTGGCATCGGGCAAACCGTCCGCCTTCAAGGACCGCAGATTCCTGGCGGTGTTAAGCCGTTATAAGGATTACTGTGACGCCAAACTGGTTTTGACGGGTTCTTCTTCGGCCGACCACATGACCTCCCAGCTGAACTGGCTGAACGGGAAATGCGGATTTATCACCAACGGACTCTGGCTGGAATCGGAAATGCACGATTATATCCCGTCCGATTTCCACATGGCGTTTATGGCCTCTCCGCTGATCGAAAAGAATCAGACCCCGACGGTGGTATTGAGCTCGGTGAATATCGCGGTCGCCAGCAAGGCGCAGAATCTTGAAAACGCCAAGGCGTTCGTCCGCTTCATCTACCGCGAGGATATGCAGCTGGCGTTTATGAGCCGGTACAGCTATGCGAGCGCGCTGAAATCGGTTAATTACGAGAAGGCGAATCTGACCGCTGTCGCAAGGGAAACCATGGATTATATTTACAGCGGCAAGGTCAACATCGTCAATAAAGGGGTTCGCTGGAACGATCTGATCAATAACGAATTCAAAAACGTCATCAATGATATGACCAATGAACAAAGAAAAATGAGTGTGAAGCAGGCAAGCGAAGCACTTTACAACGCGGCGAAAAAATCATCATAAAGGGGGAACATTGACAAATGAAAAAGAAACCCAATTCGGTCGATGTTCTTTCGATGAACGCATCCAAAAAACGCTTTTTGTGGCTGCTTGTGGTCCCGACTTTCGCGCTGTACCTGTTTTTCTGCGTGGTCCCGATGATCAATTCCCTCATCAACAGTTTTTATGACTGGAACGGTTACGGGCCGAAACTCTTTATCGGCATTAAAAACTACGTCAATATCTTTTCCGACGTGGAATTCTGGGACGCGCTGAAAAACGACGTCATCATCGTTTTCTTCAAGGAACTGATCATTGTGTTTCTGGCGGTGCTGTTCGCGGTATCGCTGACAAGAGCCCGGCTGAAAAAGGGCGAGATCGGCTTTTTCCGATTCATCTTTTACGTCCCCAATATTCTGTCGGTCATTGTCATTACAATGGTCTGGAAATACTTTTTTGAAAACTTTGATTTTATCGATAAGGGCTGGAATCTGTTAAAAACAAATAGCGGCATCTGGTCGGAGCGACCGCTTGCGCTGATTATTTTTATTGCAAGTTGGTGCGGTATCGGGTATTATATGATTGTGCTGATCACGGCGATCAATAATATTCCGGGCGAACTTTACGAATCGGCCGATCTGGACGGGGCGGGGCGCGTGCGTCAGCTCTGGTACATCATTCTGCCGGAACTGGCTCCGCAGATCCGTTTTGTCATCGTCAACATTCTGTCGGGTTCGCTGGCGGTCAATATGAACCTGATCCTTCCGCTGACCAACGGTGCCAACCACACCATGGTCATGGGACTGTACGTTTACAACTACGGCACGTCCAATTTAAGTATGGTCGGCTACGCCTACGCGGCGGCGCTGATATTGATGCTGGTCAGTTTTGTGCTGTGCTTCTCTGTGAATATGTATATGAAACGACAGGAGGCAAAGCAGGCATGAGAAAGAATAAAATCAAACTGTCGGCTTCGTCCGTGATTTCAAGCGCGGTCCTGCGGCTGTTTCTGATCATCTGGACCGTTGTGGTCGTTTTCCCGCTGTTCTGGATGATCTACACGTCGGTCAAATCGAAGACCGAGTTTATCGCCGACCGTTTCGCGCTGCCGAACGAGATCTGGATCGTAAACTATTTCAGGGCGTGGAACAATACCACCGCGGAATCCTCGCTGCTGCAGTATTTTCTGAACACACTGCTGATCGTTATCGTTTCGACCCTGCTGTTCATCCTGATGGTTTCGGCAACGTCTTACGCGCTGGCAAAATACCGGTTCAGACTGCGCAAAACCATGGAAAACTTCTATTTTATCGCCATGATGATCCCGTCGGCGCTGGTGCTGATCCCGCTGTGGTTCCAGCTGAGAACGATCGGCAATAACCTGCTGGGTTCAAACCGCGCGTTTACCGATAATATTTTCATGGTCGCGCTGATCTACGCGGTGCAGGCGCTTCCGGCCTCCATTTTCCTGTTGGTCAGCTTCATCAGAAGCATCCATAACGGATTTATCGAGGCGGCGGTCATGGACGGCGCACGGGAATGGACGATATTTTCACGGATCATCCTGCCGTTCGTCCGCCCGATCCTGACCTTTGTCAGTCTGGGACACATCATGAACGTCTGGAATGAATACACGCTGGCAAGAACGTTTCTTGAAAGCGAAAAAAACTATACGATCTCACTTGGTATTCAAAGTATTCAGAACGCCTTTACATACAGTTTTGAATACGGCGCGCTTTTCGCCTGCCTGGTGCTTTCCGTTTTGCCGATCATGGTTTTATACATCGTTTTCCAAAAACAGATCCAGAACGGTACCGACGCCAGCGAGGGCATCAAGGGTTAATGATCGGCTTTACCGATTGTTATATAAAAATATCTTTTGAAAGGGATAGTTGAACATGAAAAAATTCTCACGCGTTTTTTCTGTCATCATTGCCTGTGCGCTTTGCCTCGGCATGGTGGCAATTCCGGCAGGAGCCGACACAACCGACGAAAATCTTTTCGTCAACGGCAGTTTCGACAACGGCGCGGTGAACGGTTGGAGCATGGGCGCTTCCACCGAGATCCCGCCCGAAGCGGAAGTGACCGATTATTTTGTCAACGGTGATTTTGAAACCGTTTTCGCAAGCAACTCCGCGTTCGGTTACAACATCAATGACGCTGTTGCCGAATTCACGACCGCAAACGTTCACAGCGGTACTTATGCCGCGAAGTACACCTCCGGTTACTTTACCAACTACGCAACGGCGGTCGAACCCGGCACCTACACGCTT
>JAZUFP010000045.1:0-12830 GCA_045640765.1 Acutalibacteraceae bacterium | reverse complement strand
TGCTTTCGGCAGTAAAGTTACCGCAACTGGCACGGAACCATTCACCCTTCGTGAACAGACCGCCATCGGTAGAAAGCCAGCCCATCACATATTCTTTATTGCTGTCCTTTACGCGGAAATTGAAAGTTGGGTTGGTAGGACGGAAATCCTGCGCATAAATCGAAGCTTCCACCGTATAGTTTGCACCGACTTCACAGGGAATTTCTGCACCGAAAGTGAAGGTGGCAAACTCAGAATCGATGGTACTTGTGTCAAAATAAACACCGTAATCGCCGTCAATGACGGGTTCTTCGGGTTCTTCGGGTTCTTCGGGATCCTCAGGATCCTCAGGGTCCACCGGATCTACCGGTTCGGCGTTGGGATCAAAGGTATCGTCAGCCGTCGGAACAGGTGCGGCATAACCGACAGCACCGTTATCGACAGCAACACCAATGGCAGTATCAACAGTCTGGGTATAAATAACTTCGCCGGTAGCGACCTCTTTAACGACGATATTGTCAAAATAACCGGAGAAATTCGGCCATATATAGAAACGAATATGACCGTTGGAATCAGTCGGGGTAAATTGACCGGCATTAACACGGGTCCAACCGTTTTGAGCAATTTCACCATTCGTGGTGGAAAGCCAGTTCATCACATAATCGGTCCACGGATCGCTGTTGCCGACACGGAAATTGAACTGCGAATCGCCCTTTTGGTCTAATGTTTCACCGTAAATCGAAACCTCAACCTGATAGGTCTTCCCTGCTTCGTACGGGATTTGGTCGCGCAAGGAGACAGTGGCAAACTCTTTACCCGCCTGCAGATTGCTCTCATTTACGTTTACGTAAATGCCGTAATCAGCCTTACCGGGACGCATAGCATCAGAACCCAAAGCATCGTCAACATCCCAAATGTTTACTTTCGAAACGGTGGCAGAAGTGCCGCCGCAATCGGTTGCATAGGTGATTTTTCCGGTATTGTTATCAACGTAACGGATGTTCCAAGCATAAGCTTCAAAAGCATCGGAGCTTGTGGAAATAAAGCCGATGTAATGCTGCTTTCCTGCGTCAACATCCAAAGTTTTGGAGTAGTGGCCCTGTGCACCGGCATTGTAGAACTCGTTCGTTCCGTCAACTGCACCGTTGCTGTTTGCAACCTGTGCCAAAGCATTACCGGATACTACATAGTAATCAAACTCAAAGGTTACGTTACTGTCGACAGCCGGATTCAAAATCGACGCGGCAGAAGAAGTGTTGTAACCGTTCCAGGCGGTAGTGCTTTCTACCTTGAAAGCATCGAACGGAATACCGCCAAAGGTAATGTAATCCAGGAATGCACCGTTCTCACGGAGGGCGGGAGCTAATTCCTCACCGTTTTTGAAAATTTTGATATTCCAGAAATACAGATCGTTGCCATCTTCATAATTTTTGCGTAAAACAATAGAAGGTGCAACGTAATTCTGCGTTAATGTAACGTCGCCTTCAAAATGGTGAATGCCCGGCAAAAGTTTGCAGGCCGTTTCGGCATCGTTATCGCAGGTAGCCATAACGTCTTTGTCGCCGATTTTACCGGTCAAATAAGATTCGGTATAAAATGCCGAATTATCGGAGCCGGTATAGTAATAATCGTACGAGACGGTCATTACATCATTTGCAGCGAAAACGTCACCGCTTTCGTACAGAACGATACCCGAATACTGGGCACCATCCATAATACGGTAGGCATACGCACTCGTAGCCAGCTGTGTGACTTCGTCAGAAATGGGCGTGTTCTCTTCTGCTGACGCGGAAATAACGCCAAGACAGGTGAAAACGCTGCAAATCATGCAAAGTGCCAATAGAATGCTAAGTACTTTTTTCATTGTGTCTACTCCTTTTATAAATTTATAACTATAAGGCGATACCCGCCTTTGAGTCCGTAATAATAAAAAAGTATGACGAATTATTTAGTCACAAATAAGATCTGTTTTGCCTCGGGGTCGATCGACGTAACTTCGGATTTCATCAAATCCAACGAAGTGACCAAAACGGTGTAATTCGGGTTGAGCGATCCGCTTTTACCGTAAACGCACGGAGCAGCCGCTATGCCATTAAACAGTTTTTGTACCGGATAGACCGTCTGTAAACAATAATGATTACCGATCAGCGGATACGTTCCGGCGTTGATCTGTGCAAGACGGTCGTCTTCGTCCAAACCGGTCAGGTCCGTACCAACGACCAAATAACGCGCGGAAGTATCAAAATAGTTACCTGTAACTTTGAAATTACTCAAAGTGGTACAGCGATGCGTCCAGATTTGCATGGTGGCTGTACCGGCATCAGTTGCCAATTTGCCACCGGTACGTTTGGTACACGGGAACAGACCGTACCCCGAAAAACGAATCATATTATTTGAGAACGTCTGATTTACGGTCACACCGCCCAAATTGAAATATTCCAAACCGTAGTTGGTATATTCAATCAGATTTTCATTAAAGGTGATATCCCGCATAATACTGAAATTATCAGAAGACTGATACTGATTGGTTATACCGGTATCGAAGCATTGATAGGTCCAGCAGTTTTCGACCGTGATATTTTTGCAGTTGCCCCAAAATTGAATTGCGTTACCGTATCGGATAGTATCGCCCAGCAGACAACCACCGATAAATCCGACTTCGCAACCGCGGATAACGATGTTCTGGGCACCGCTGGCAAAAGAAATACCGTGTTCCCCACCGTATTTGACACAAAGATTTTCAATGGTCATATTTTTAGAACTGCCGACCACATCCAACACGTGACCGTTGCCGAGAAATTCAATACTGCTGTATACCTTGCCCGGATTATCTTTGCACGTCAGATAAACGATATGATTCTTATAACAGAAGGACGGCTGTTGTGTACCGTCTTCACCGAGTTCCTGGACTTCTTCGATCGTCGTTATAAAATCAGCCGCATTTTTACCATTGTCAAAAATAATGGAACCGATCATTCCCTGTTCGGACGGAACGCTGATTTTCCACAGATTTGTTCCGCAGGATTCCCACAATGACGGATCGGCATAGTTCTGCAAGCTGCCGTAAATACACGGTTTCGGACCTTTACCGTACGCGCCGAGCGAAACGCCGCTTTTCAGCGAAAGATTGCCGCGATAAACACCGCCGCGTTCAAAAAGAATAACGTCACCGCTGCTGGTCATACGGTTGGCCGCGGTTAGAGTCGCAAATGGGGCCTTTTCCGAAAAGCCACTGTTTGAATCATCACCGCGGTACGAAACATAAAATGTGTTATGTCCTTTTCCCGCTTTTAAGGTATCTTTTGTATTCAGAATTTTCTGACGCAATTTTTCAGCCGTATCATCAAACGGGCTGTGCATCCCGCCAAACAGCGTCGCGGCATTGCCCGTAAACGGCTTTTCAAATTTTCCGGTATGAATGATTCCCTTTTGAACAACGGAATTGCTGCCCGTACCCTCGGACGACGAAACTTCCGCATCAGTACTTACCGTAACCGTACTGCTGCTGTCACTTTTACTGCTGCTTTTGTGACTTTCACTGTCACTTTTGTTGTTTTCGGTCGTCTGACGATCATCGGGCGTGGTGTCATGCGGAATATCTCCGACATCAGAAGTTTCCGGTTGAACCGGTACTTGCTCACCTTCCAAATGACTGGACGTTACCTTTGACCCGTTGACTACCGTGTCGTATTTTACAGCGACCGGAAGCCGTTTACAGGCGGTCAAACCGAATACAAAAAGCAAAGCCGTCAATACAGCAAATATGCGTTTTTTGTTCATAGCAATTCCTTTCCGTCTTTGAAACATCGAATCGTCTTCGGAGAATGATCCACCAGCCGGATCTGTGAAACAAATGCTTCCTTATCAGCGGCGGTATATGGCTGATTACGATCCCAATACACCGTCTGACAATCTTTCCCGCAAAAATCCTGATAATAGGAATTATTCCGGAATACCACGTCAGCGCCGGTAGCATACGGATTCCCGTAATAAACTAAATACCAGTCGGAATTTTCAAAGATATTATCTTCAATGACAAAATTCTGCGAGAAATTATCGTACCACCAGCCGCAAATCGCCGAATTGGCTTCCGGATTCGGACGTTGATCTCCCCATCCATAACCGACATTGCGAATGATGTTGCCTTGATACAGCACGTTTTTCATCATACTGTCAGCGCCCTCGCGGATGAAAAATTCAATACCGTAACAACAGTTGTCGATCAGATTATTACAGAACCGAATATTGTCATGACATCCCATCTGGCCCTGATGGGTCAGCGCGGTATCATAGCATTCATAGAGATAACAATACTCGACCGAAAAATTCACGCCGTTTTCCCACAGTTCGACCGCATTACCGAAGCGTACTGTATCCGACAAATAACTGCCGCCGATCCAACCGATTTCACAGCCGCGGATCGAAATGTTTCTGACATTGGAACCCATTGCGATTCCATGCGCGCCGCTGTAACGGATATCCAGATTTTCAATAACGATATCCCGGACGCCGTAACCGGAAATGACGTGGAATTTCGGGCAAAGTTCGATTTCGGAATATGCAAGTGCCGGATTTCCGGTGTGTTTGAAATAAAGATCACCGGTCGGCAGATCATAATAATAATCAAACTCATCGTGCACTTCACTCAAGCTTGCCTTTTTGAAACCTACGACCTTACCCTCATCGCAGTTGATCTGACCGATATCCGACATCGGCTGGTCCAGAAAATCACGCACGTTGCAGACCCAAAGGTCGTTTTCGTTTTTCTGCCAGAATGACGGATCGGCATAATTGAACAAAGAGGCGATCAGACGGGGCTTATCCCCCGTTCCGTAAGCGCCGTAATAGCAGTCGTTCGACAGCGTGAACCAGCCACGATACGTGCCGCCGCGTTCAAACAGGATAACCGTACCCGGTTTGTACACATCATGCATCAGTTCAACTTTCACCAAACTGCGCCATGCCGTTTCGGGTGTACGCCCGTCATTTTCATCATTGCCGTCAGCGGAAACGTAATAATAATGATCGGCCTGAAAAGAGCTATCGGGCAAATTTTTGATTTTTTCCCTCAGTGAATCCGCCAAAGCAGAAACTTCCGGATTCTGCTTTGGCAAAGTTTTTGTATTATTCATAAAGTTATTTCATTTTCGCAACCTGATTCGTCGCTTCAGTACAGGAGGCCTTCAAGCCCGGGGTGTATTTCTGATCAAGATCGGTCTTGATATTACCGGAAACGATCAGATCGGTAAAGAAACTGCCTTCAGTGAATCCACTGTAACCGTCCGGACCGTCCATCAGCGTGCTGAGGGTAGACAAACGTCTGTATTTCGGATTACGGCACCACTGAACGACCGAGTAAATCGAGCCGTCGGCAGTCGAATGATCGCAGTAGAACTGCTTCATATCATAGTTCTTAACATCGAGGAAGTAACGCAGGAAATACGGAACCAGATCGGCGTTCTTCGCGCCCTGCGGAATACCGTAGGCGTGCGTTTCCGCCATAACGATATAGTATTCGGACTGACCTTTGACGCAGGGCAGCGGGACTGCCTTGATCGCGCCCGATTTTTTCTTCAATGACTTAAACGCGAAGTGACCGTCACGCAGGTTGATTTCAGAGTCAATATGGAACAGTTCCTTACCGGTGTTGAAATAATCCAGTTCGTAAGCCATCTTGTTATAAATACCACTCTGATAAGCTTTTGCAATGTACTGCCAAGCCCTTACAAACTTCGAGTTGCTGGTGTTGCAAGTATAAGTCGTACCGTTAAAGGAAACCCACGGTGCGCCGCAGGAGAAAGCGTATTCACCGAACGTGGATGTAATACCCTGATAACCCGCAGGAGCCGCTTTGATGAACTTCGCGGCGATTTCGTGCATTTTATCCCAAGTCCAGTTTTTCGGATTTTTCTTCCAGATGGTATAAGGATCTTCCAGTTTGTATTTTTTGATCAATTCGGTATTGTAAGCAACGATTTCCGGCTGGAAATACGGTGAATCGATCATATTGACCGCATAAGTCTTGCCATTGAAGGTATAAGCGTTCATGACCGCACGATCCCACGCGGCATCCTTGAAATTGAAGTTCAGGTTATTGACCGGCTGCAGATATTTCGTCCACATCGGGATCTCTTCACGGACACGGACAACGTCCGGCGCGGTGCCTGCCGCAACACGCGCGGCAATTTTGGTCGGATAGGTATCGTAGGCCTCGGTCGTGAATTTGACCTTAATGCCGGTTTCTTTGGTAAAGTTGCTGATGATGGACGGGACCTGTGCCACGTTATCGACACCGTTCCAGTCCATGATTTCGATGGTCTTGCCTCTTGCGGAAGCCGGGATCTGCGCTTTAAGCTGCTCCCAAGAAGAATTCCCGCCGGCGGTTGTATTTCCCGCACCGGTATTTTGAGTATTGTCGGTACCGGCGCTCACGCCCTCGTTATCATTTGTCTTTGAATCGGTATTTTTGTTGTTTTTGTCATTAGTTTTGCCGCCGGCTTTACTATTGTCAATATCGATATCGATATTGATATTATTTTCGACGTTTTTATCGCCTTTATCACCGACATCAAAATTATCTTTATTATTGTCATCGCCATCGCCGAATTCCGGAGCTTCCTCGCCCCATTCTTCGTCCCAATCATCATCGTCCCAATCGCCGGTATCGATTTTTCCACCGCCGCAGGCAGCCATGCAGAAAACGATAGAGAGCGCCAGAAGAATACTTAAAATACTTTTCAGTTTCATTGTAATTTTCCCTTCAAATCTGTTTGTTTTTCGTGTGGATCTTTCGATCCACACGATTGAAAATGAAACAATTTAACGAACGGTAATACGCAATACCTGACCGTTGTTCATAGCATACGGGAGACCGCCGTTGATGTACTGCGGAATGATAACGTCATCACCGTCCGGCGTCTTAGCATGGACCGGAAGTGTATAAGCGTTATGCGTATGAGCCGCGAAGAATCCCTTGATAACGTCGCCGTTATTCGTCAGAATATCGTAAACCTCACGGGTTTCTGCATTGGTATCAGAATAGAGCGCAGAACCCTTAATGCCGTTAGCATCGGTCTGTCCGGAAGCCAGAAGACCTGTAAAGTTACGGACACTGCTTTCGCCCGGAACTTCGAACAAAGCGGTGTGGTTAGTATCAATGGATTCGCCTGTACCGATCGGAATATGGAAGAATACCAAAACGGTGTAGCCGTTTTCGCGAGCGGTCGCCAAATCGGCGTTCAACTTCGGAATCTGATATTTATAGAAGGTGCTGTTACCGTTAGCCATCTGAATAACCATAACTTTACCCTTAATAACCTTTGAGGTGTAATAAATGTCATGATCCCAGTTATCCTCAAGGATCTGCATACGGGAATCCATCGTGGTCGGGTCAGACACCGTTCCCTGCATCTGACGGGTAGCTTCGTGGTTACCCAAGGTACAAAGGATGCCTTCGTACGGATTCCAGATCTTCTGACGCATGAGTTCCAAAGCGCCCCAGCTGAGATAGTCGAGGATATCGCCATTGACAACCATCTGATCAAAGTATCCACCATATTCCAAGGACTTGTCAAGGTTATTCAGCGCAAGGGTAAGATCCGGCCATTTACGGTTTTGGATCGTGCTCATCAAAGCGGGATTTGCTTCTTCCAGGTCGCGATCATTATAGGTGTTGATGTGAACGTCGTTCAGTTCAACAACGTCTACCACGTTTTCATCATCATCCGGATTACCGTTATCGATGACAATTTCACGGACGTAGATACCACATTCGTCCATGCCGCCCAACTGATATACATAGTTGTCCGGATCATCCGGAGAACCGACAATGGCGTAATGCGTTTTATTCAAGTAAGCTTGCTTTTCAGCTTCGGTGTACTTCTGATAGAATTTACCCAAAATGATCTTCACAATGTCGGACAGGTCGCCCGCATCGGCCTTCTTATTTTTATTCATATCGCCGGTGTACATTTCAAACGTAACCGTCGGATCGGCGATTGCCTTCTTCATGCGAACCAAATCGCGAACGTCAGTAACCGCATCGTTCGTAGCGTCACCCTTCACGAACGGAATCGCATTATAAAGAGTGGAGACTCTGTTTGCGGTAGAACCGGCGGTATTCAGGTCGGACACCGTATCATCGACGGAAACATTGATATTCCAAAGGTAGAGTGAACCGTCGTTACCGCTGATGGACGGAGCAAACGTGCCGGTAGTCGCACCGGTATAAGTAAAGGAATGTTTACCGGGCTGCAAGGTCTCACCCATAACAGTCGGATAAGAACCAGCCGCCGTCATATAATAATCAAAGGAAACGGAAGCAGTACCGTCTTCTTCAATCTGACCGAGTTTCAGTTCGGTACCGGAAGCAAATTCTGCCTTGACGACCGGGATATATTCGCCGCAGATCGTGCACATACCCTTATCGTTATAGCTATGTACGCATCCCTTCGGGACCTGATCAACAGGAACCTTGGTGATTGTCGGACGGGTGTCACCGCCCTGCGGACTGAAGCCGAAAACATCAACAGACTGATATTCACCGCCGTTGATGGAATATTCAACGTCCCAGATGTAGACGATACCGCGGCCGTTACCGGAATCTTCCGGAATGTTCTGCTGAATGGTAAGCGTCCAAGCATGACCGGAATTCAGCGGAACCTTACCGTAATATTCGCCTTCTCCATATTCGATCGGCGTAGCATCATAATAGTTACCGCCGGCTGTATTGGTAGCGATCGTCACGGTTTTGAAGCCGGGCATCTGTACATTATAATACTTAAACTTAACTTCGATCGTATCGGTCGATTTAACGCTGTAATCGACAAAGAAGTAGTTGCCGGGATAGATCACACTGTCCGGTGTATTGGTAAAGTCAAACTTATAGGCATATTTAATGACGTTGATCGCTTCCAGTTCTTCGAACGGAATATCGTCATAATACATCTTAGTCGAAACGGTCGACGTAGAAGCCGCGTTCGCAAAACTCGTCGCTTTCGCCATCAACTCATCGTTCGAATCGTAAAGGCGGATATTCCAGAAATAGATATCGGTAATGTCGCCTTCCTTACCAACGTCACGAATAGCAACCTTCATACCGTTTTTGCTTGCGGTGAAAGGAATGCTGTATTCCTGAACGGAACCGATCTTATTAAAGACGGCACCCGGAATCTGCGATTCCTGATTGCCGGGTTCACTATTCGTGGACGGGTTTGCATAAGCGTTATAAGAACCGCTTGCGGCAATATAGTTGAAAGTTAGAGTGTAATCCTGACCGGCAACCACATCGTCAAAAACATCGGCGATCAGTTTACCGTTACCGCCGGCGGCACCGGTAGCGGTGACGTGCCATGCCGGTTCTTTACTGTCATCCGGCAACGGAATCTGATCGTATGTAATTTTGGTCATGGTTACGTTTGCAGGAGTATAAAGTGCGCGCATATCGGTACCGTTGGCAACCAACGTGCCGGATTCGGTATACAGCTGAATATCCCAAACGTAAAAATCGTTCTTACCCTGCTTATTACGAACGGCAGCAGTATATTCGCTCGGGAGATTCTGCGGTGTAACGGTGAATTCTCTTTCAATAATTTCACCGCTCGGTACCGGTTCGTTCATCAACTGGTTACCGTCATGACGTGTACCCGAAGTATTTAATTCATCATAAATTTCCTGAACGTAGAAGCCGCCGGAAAGAAGGAAGAATTTCATCTTCAAAGTGTAGGTCTGATTCAGCGGCAAACCGTCAAATGCGTTGGTAAGGAATTTACCGTCGCCCGCGCCGTTTTCAGTCGAAACAAGATGCCAAGCGGGAATGGTTTCATTGCACTTGGTACAAATGCCGTCTTTGCCGTATTCGTGAGCACAAACACCGTCACCACTCGGTTCTTCAGGGGTTTCAGGATCTTCCGGTTCTTCGGGCGCGGAAGGTTCGCCAAGCGGCTGACCGTAATCGACAACTTCGTAAATTGTTGCCCAAACGCCGGTAGGAGCTTGACCGAATTCGCCTTGTTCACCGCCGCCGACATAGTAGTAGCCGGTAAGACCGTTGGAGAAATCACCGTTCGGCACCAGATTCGTGGTGGTTCCCTGCTCTGCCACGGTAAAATTGGAATAGTAAAGCGTACCGTTGTAGAGAATGCGGATCAGAATACGAGCCGTGGTTTCATTCCTGGAAGACGTAAAGCTCGCAGTAAAGTGATGAAGACCCGGTGTGAAGTAATTCAGGTTATCATTCGAGGTATCCAACATATTGGCCGTTGTTAAATAACCCTTGTCCGAATAAATTTTGACATAGTTTTCTCCACAGTTGGTAGCGTTTCCATAACCACCGGCCACCGCGCCATCAAAATAATAATCAAAAGAAACGTCATACGTTTTTCCCGACTGCACGGAAAACTTCGGGGTACGGAACTGTCCGTAATGCGTTTTTGACGTATCGGACGAGGTTCCGAGTAAACATTTCAGCATTTTTTGAGGGGTATTTTCCGCCGAAACGGGAGCACCCACAACACATACGCTGAGCAGCATACAGATCGTCAACAGTATACCCAATGCTCTCTTCATAATAAGTCCATCTCCTTAAAACGAAATGTGATAAATGCGGTTGGATTTTTCTGTAAAATTGCACATTCTTCACAAAAATCCAACGTTACATTTTTATTATATATGTTATAGGTTAATTTTCAATAACATATTGTTGCAAAGTGATATACATAATGTTATTTTTTACATCACATCAACATATTTATAGAAAATTAGCCACAATATTCCGTCATTTTTGCCAATTTAACGCCCGTTGCTTACGACTATTCCAACACACAAAAACGGATCCCTGCAATTTTGCAGAAATCCGTTCAAAAAATCATTTAAGCAAATCGCCCAAGCAGGTCACATAACGGTCGGCATCTTTCAAAATACCGTTGACGTCGATTGCAACAACACCGCATCCGGCCGCGCGAGCGGCCTCGATCCCGGCCTGTGCGTCTTCGAAAACCACACAATCAGCCGGATCAAGATGCAACAGTTCAGCCGCTTTTAAAAACACTTCCGGATCAGGTTTTGCTTTACTGACCGCATTTCCGTCAACCACAGCGTCAAACAGGTCTGAAATGCCGGTTTTTTCAAGAATCATCGGCGCGTTTTTGCTGGCGGAACCCAGAGCGATTTTTACACCGTCCGTGCGCAGTTTTAACAAAAACTGACGTGTACCGGACAACAAGGAATCCGCATTCAGGTTTTTATCCAGAAGTTTTAGATACCGCTCATTTTTCTGCGCGGCCCAGCTGACTTTTTGTTCTTCAGAAGCGGTTATGTTACCGATCGAAAGCAGAATTTCAAGAGAACGCATCCTGCTGACGCCTTTCAGACGTTCGTTATCTTTTTTTGTAAATTCAAATCCCAATTCGTCGGCAAGTTCACACCATGCCATGTAATGATATCCGGCAGTGTCAACAATAACGCCGTCTAAATCAAAAATCGCGCCTTTCATTCTTTATCCTCCCCATTAAAACAGACAATCACTTTTAACATTCAGGGAAATCTGTTTTTCAACGGATTCACCCGCAGACAGATTCACGATATCACCGCAAAGCGTTAAATCCAGTACACCGCTGTTATCGCCGTCCGCCGTGACTTTTACAGCCGTGTTTGACAGTTCCACGGTAAAATGCTGTCCGTGCCAGCACGCCCGGAAAACAATGCGATTCCACCACGGTATCATGTGGGGTTCGATCACTACCCCATCAGCAAACATTTTTACACCGGCAACACCGCGCACCACAGATTTCCACGCACCGGCCGCGCACGCCGCGTGTATTCCCTGAAACGCGCAGTTATGCAAATCATCCAGGTCGATCAACGCCGTTTTCATGAAATCGGTATATGCGCTTTCCGGCGCGCCGTTATCCGACGCACAGATCGAATGGACGCAGAACGACAGTGACGAAAGCGCCTCACAGCGGGCACGGTAATAGTCCCAGTTTCTCCGATATACCTGCGGATCAAACCGGAAATTCTGATATGCGAACATCACCAGCACATCGGGTTGTTTAATGACCTGACTCTTATGATACAATCCGGAGCTGATCTGGAAATTGGCTATGACGCCTTTTCCGCTGTCGGAGTATTCCAAATCACGACTTAAATCAAAATATCCGTCAAACTGCGGGATCATACCGGTTTCTTTGACCATCGGCAAATACAGATTAGCGGCAAGATCACGGATCGCTTCGATCTCATCGGCGCCAAAATTGATTTTTTGCATAACGGCATCTAACTGCTCACCGTATTTTTTGCAGAACATCAGTGTACGGTCAAGCAGATAACGCACACAGTAATTCGTATAGGCGTTATTATCCACGTACGGGTGCTGTTCATCGGTTCCGGTGACCTGCAAAATAACGTAACCGCGTTCGTCTTTCTCGACCCGGGAAAGCCAATAACGGCAGATTTCAAAAAGCATTTCCATACCGTATTCGATCATAAACGCGTCGTCGCCGGTGCAGTTGTAATAATTATTGACCGACCATGCCACGTCTGAAACGATATGGATCTGCATGATCGGATGACGGGAAACCGGCCAGACCAGTTCTTTCCCGGAAACGCCTGAATTAAACGGATAGCGGGCGCCCTTTCTACCTTCTTCGATCGCGTTTTTACGCGCTTGTTCCAGCATTCGATAACGGTACAGCAACAGATTTCTGCCGACCTGCGGCATCGTTTCATAAAATACCGGCGACTGATAAACTTCACAGTCCCACCAGACCATGCCGGAATAGCAATAACCGGTCAGACCTTTCGGTGCCAGCGAATGGACCGAATCGTTCCGGTTAACGGTGCCCAGCGTATGG
>JAZUFP010000044.1:0-4943 GCA_045640765.1 Acutalibacteraceae bacterium | reverse complement strand
TGCTTGCGATTTGCAGGACCCCGCTGCCGATCCGAGCGTTTGTAAGGGCGGCGCAATTCGCAAACGCGTTGGCGCCGATCGTTATTACGCTGTCCGGGACCGAAATGCTCGTCAGTGCCGTACAGTAATAAAACGCGCTGTCCGCGATTTCAGTCACACTGTCCGGGATCGCGACCGTTTTCAATGCCCGGCAGTACCAGAAAGCGGATTTGCCGATCACCGTCACACTTGCGGGAATCGTAACGGCGGTCAGTTTTTTACATTTTCCGAACGCGGCTTGACCGATTTGGGTAACGCCGTAAGGGATGTTTATTTCGGTCAGGTTTTCACAGGAGCCGAACAGATACGCGCTTATTTTTTTCAGTGATTTCGGCAGTTTTGCTTTTACAAGCGATTTGCACGCGGCAAACGCGTGCACACCAATCGTCGTAACACTGTCCGGCAGCGCGATACTGCCGAGCCCATTTGCGTAAAACGCGTATTTGCCGATTTGGGTCACACTGTCCGGGATCGTGATATCCGTCAGACTGCCACAATAATAAAACGCGTGATCGTCGATACTTGTCACGCTACTCGGGATCGTGATATCCGTCAGACTGCCGCAATAACCAAACGCATACTCGCCGATGCTTGCCACGCCGCTTGGGATCGAAACTTTTTTCAGACTTTTGCATTTGTAAAACGCTTGGTAGGAGATCCCCGTAACGCCGCTCGGGATCGTAATACTTTCCAGCAGGTCGCACCTTGCGAACCATTGCGCTTCGCCGCCCGATACGGCGGACGGAAGTTTGGCGGACGTCAAAGCCGTGCAAGAATAAAACGCGTCTCTTCCGATGTTGTTGACACTTTCCGGAAGACTGACACTTGCCAGTCTTTTACAGTTGGAAAACGCATAATCGCCGATATCGGTCAATCCTGCTGAAAATGTGACAGACGACAAACCGTCACATTTGATAAACGCACGACTGCCGATCGTTCGCACGCTTGAAGGGATCGTAACCGCCGTGAGAAATCCGCAGTCACTGAAAGCACCCGCGGCGATTTCGGTCACCGTGGACGGAACCGTATATTTCCCCGTTCTTCCGTGCGGATAACGGATCAGTGTTTTTCCGTCCTTACTGAACAGCACGCCGTTCTGCGCGCAATATACGCTGTTGCCGGAATCAACGGTTATGCTGACAAACTTTTCGGAAATCGGAAATATGCCTGCCCCGTAGCTCTGAACACCGCTGCCGAGCGTGATCCGGGCAGCGCTCTCACAGCAGCTAAACGCATAATCGCCGATGTGCGTGACGCCGTTTCCGACCTCGACCGACAGAATACTCTTTCTGTATCGAATCCACGGTGCCAGACTCCGGTCATCGTATTCGTCATCGTAATCCGACATCCAGTCTATCATTTTTCCGGTTCCGGAAATGGTCAGAACGCCGGTCATTTTATTGAATTCCCAGGTGAGATTTTCTCCGCAAGAGCCGGAACATTCTTCGGCGCCGACGGTCAGAACGCCAAGCGGCAGCACGGAAAAAGTCAATATCAAGCACAATAATACCGAACATATTTTTTTCATATTACAGCTCCCTTTCGTTGTTGGTTTTTACAGTATATCACAAATTTCTCCATTTTTCAAGTCCCCCCGGTTCCGGCGCCGCGAACCCCCGCGCGCCGTTTTCGGAAATTGGCGGTATTTTCTTGCCCGAAAACGCTTGACAACCTTTATATTAGGTGTTATAATCGTCCCATAAATATTTTATATATACGAAATGCGTTGATGGAATTATTGTTTACGTTCTGACGGCAAAGAGAGCCGACGGTCGGTGAAAGTCGGTGCGGCAGGGGTAAAACAAGTCTCATTCCGAAGCAGGTGCGCCGAAACGGCAGTAAGTGCGCCCGGTTTGCCCCGTTACCAAGGCAGAGAACTTGTCAGAGTTCTGTTGAGATGCCGCCTGCGGGCGGAATCAGGGTGGTACCGCGAAAAACAATATTTCGTCCCTGAAATCACGCTTTGTGGTTTCGGGGATTTTTTCATTCCCCGCGACCGACTGAAAGAAAGGTTGATTTTTATGAAAAACATCTTCATCGCAGACACAACACTTTGCCGCAGCGCCGATTCGCTGAACTTCAAAGAAAAAATTGAGATCGCGCGGCTGTCGGAACGCATGATGGTCGACAGTGTCGAACTGCCCCGGGTGGAAAACACCAAGGCGGAAATGCTTCTGCTGCGTACACTGGCATCCTTTCTGAAACACGCCGAACTGTCGGTCTGTGTCGGGCTGAACGCCGCGGATATCCCCGTTATAACGGAGGCGATCGCCGCCGCCGCGAAACCGGTCCTGCGGGTGGAACTGCCGACTTCTCCGGTGGGCATGGAATACACCTGCCACCGCAAGCCGCCGAAAATGCTGGCACTGATCACCGAACTGGTCACCGCCGCGAAAGCCGCGTGTGATACGGTCGAATTCTGCGCGCTGGACGCGACCCGTGCCGAAACCGATTTTCTGAAAAGCGCGATCTGCGCCGCCGTGGAAGCGGGCGCATCCCGCGTGACGCTGTGCGATGACGCCGCCGTGCTGTTGCCGGATGAGATCGCCGCTTTTGTCGAGCGTACCCGTCAAAACACCTGCCCCGACGTTCCGTTCGGGATTCTTTGCACCGATAAAAACGGTATGGCGAACGCCGCCGCCGTGCTGTCGGTCAAGACCGGCGCCGACCGGATCAAGACCGCCGTTACCCCCGGCACGGTCGATCTGGAAACGCTGGCGGGATTCTTAAAAGACCACAGCACCGACTATTCCTGCCGCCTTTGCATGACCGAGATCAACCGCACCGTCAAACAGATCGCCCGTCTGTGCAGTGCCACGGCGGCCGAACCGGGAAGCGGCTCCGAAGAAAACACCGTCCGGCTGGACCGCGCCGATACCCGCGAAGCGGTACAAAGCGCCGTTGCCGGCTTGGGCTATGACCTTTCGGAAGAAGATATCGACAAGGTCTATACCGAATTCAAAAAACTGGCCGAAAAGAAGACGGTCGGCGCGCGTGAACTGGACGCCATCGTTGCCGCCACCGCCGCGCAGGTCCCCGAAACCTACAAACTGGTCAACTACGTTGTCAACAGCGGAAACGTCATTCCGGCGTCCGCACAGATCCGGTTGAGTGAAAACGGCGTGGAATCCGACGGGGTACAGATCGGGGACGGCCCGATCGACGCCGCCTTCCGCGCGATCGAGCAACTGATCGGGCGGCATTACGAGCTGGACGATTTCAAGATCCAGACCGTGACCGAAGGCCGTGAAGCCATGGGCTCCGCCATTGTTAAACTGCGTGTCGGCGGCCGCGTCTTTTCCGGCAACGGCATTTCGACCGATATTATCGAAGCCAGTATCCGCGCCTATCTGGTCGCTGTGAATAAAATCGTATACGAGGAGGCGTAAGGCACGCCATGAAACTTTGCATTTCCACCAAGGGGTGGCACGGCTATTCGTTCGACGATTTCTGCCGTGTCGCCAAAGAACTGAAAATCGCGGGGATCGAACTGCATAACACCCGCGGTGAACTGTTTGCCGAAAAAAGCGGCGCGTTTTATAACTACACCGCCGCCGTGACCGCGCGCCGTGTGGCCGAGCAGGGGCTTTCCCTGCCCTGCGTCGATACGATCTGCGATCTGACCGACGACGCCATTTTCGACGAAGTCGCCCGCTGTTTCGACATTGCTTCCCACCTGCATATCTCGTTTATACGGGTGCGCGCCAACAACGCCGACGCTTCACCGGAAGACGTGATCCGCAACCTTTCGGTCATGCTTCCGCACGCGGAAAAAATGAAACTTACCCTGCTGATCGAAACGACGGGGATGTTCTGTGATACCGCCGCTTTGCGGGAGGTGCTGAACCATTTTGCCAGCGATCATCTCGGCGCGCTGTGGGATTTCTATTCACCCTATTTCCTGCACGGGGAAGACGCGCAGGAAACCATCACCAACCTCGGCGCTTACGTCCGCCACGTGCATATCAAGGACGCCCGTGCCGCCGAAAACGGTCACGAGTTCTGCCTGCTGGGCGAAGGGGAACTGCCGCTCGACGATATGATGTCGGCGCTGCGTTCGGTCAATTATGACGGATTCATCGCGTTGGAATGGGATCCGGCATGGTGCCCGGAACTGGACGATATGGAAATCATTTTTGCCCAGTTTGCCGGTTATATGCGCCCGTTCGGCGATATTTCGCGCGGCGCGCCGTCGCTGTACTACAACCGCGCCCACACCGGAAAATTCGTCTGGAAAAAAGATCTGCTGATCGACTGCACATTCGGGCAGGTGCTTGACCGCATGGTCGAAGAATTCCCCGATCAGTACGCTTTCAAATACACCACGCTGGATTATACCCGTACCTATTCCGAATTCCGTGACGACGTGGATCAGTTTGCCCGGGTGCTGGTCGCCATGGGCGTTCACGCCGGCAGTCACGTTGCCGTATGGGCTTCCAACGTGCCGCAGTGGTATATCGCGTTCTGGGCGACCGTCAAGATCGGCGCCGTACTGGTCACGGTCAATACCGCTTATAAGATCCACGAAGTGGAGTATCTGCTGAAACAGTCCGATACCCACACCATTATTCTGACCGAAGGCGGCAAGGACAGCCGCTACGGGGATATCATTGCCGAACTCTGCCCCGAACTGAACAGTCTGACGCCCGGCAAACCGCTGCACGCCAAACGTCTGCCGTTTTTGCGGAACGTCATTACGGTCGGTTTCCGTCAGAAGGGCTGCCCCGAATGGAGCGAAACGCTGGATTACGCGGCGCTGGTGCCGAAGAGCGTGATCAAAAAAATGGCGGCGGCGGTCGATAAGGACGACGTCTGCAATATGCAGTACACCTCCGGCACGACCGGCTTCCCCAAAGGCGTTATGCTGACCCACCACAACATCGTCAACAACGGCAAATGCATCG
>JAZUFP010000043.1:0-2324 GCA_045640765.1 Acutalibacteraceae bacterium | reverse complement strand
CCCGAAGTGCCGATTCGGTATCAACAGAACCGGGGGCGCCGACCGTATTGGCAAGCGGCTGATGATGGAACAGGAACGTCGGTCGGTTCGCGTCACGGTCTTCCGCCAGCGTCGCATCCAGCCAGGCAAGCGTTTCGCTGTTTACGGATGAGCGAAGCAGAGCGGTATCTATGTGGTCATTGCCGAGGAATACGTAATGATAACCGTTCAGCCAGAAATCATAATGCTGATCGGGAACATTTTCACCGTTCGGCAATTTCGCGTACTGTTTGAACAGTTCGACCGAAGCGGTCTGCGTATCCGAAGCGTAAATACGGGTCCCGCGGTAGAATTCATGGTTGCCGACGCCGAGATAATAGTCCGGCGCGCCTGCGACAGAGGCGTGAAGTTCAACAAATTTGTCAAATTCCTGCGCTGTTCCCGAATTGACGGTATCACCGTTCGCAAATAAACCGACACTGTTCGGAGAAATGGAAGCCATGCTTTGTAACATTCGCTGGAAATCGCCGTTCCAATATCCTTCCGGAACAATATGGATATCACTGACTGCCTGAAATTCGGAAATCGGTGTACCGAAATCCGCGGCGGCCGCGCCCTGCGGCAGATCAATGGCATAACCGTTCTTTAACGTTACATCGTTTTTACTGCTGTACGGATAAAGAATCAGTTTAGTTGCTTCCTGCGGAATAACAATATTGGTGTTGATTCTGTATTCGGTTACCGCTTCGGAAATCGGGATCATATCCAGCGCATCATAACCGGCCAGTTTTCCGTCCTCGTTGCCCCAGAAAGGCACGATATCCGTCAGATTATTGTGGTCATCGATCTCGATACGGATGGTGCCCTTCGCCAAACCGTCGGTCGGATCATCCAACGTGTATGTGGCACTTTCGGGCAATTTCAATTCGCGTTTAAAACGAACTTCAAACTCTCTGTATGCACAGATTTCGGTTTCGCCGTCTCTCGTGAGCGTAACCATATAACCGCCAAGATCAAACGTTCCCGATCCCAAAATGTTATAAGCGACGTTCGATCCGACACTGCCAACCGTATATGCGAAAAGCGGCTCTGCACTGCCGAGCTTGTAAACGTTGACAACATCATTGGCGGAACCGAAGGCCGTTACGTTGATCGGCTCGTCTTTTTCATAGGCCGCCGCATCTATAATAAGATCCGGATTGGTAAATGCCATATTCACCATGTACGCAGAAGTCGCATCGGTAGTGGTGCCTTCAAACGTCACGGCATTTACGGCGTTTTTGGTGAAATTATAAGCCGGAGAAGTCCATTTGGAAACGGGGATAACAAGATGTACCCAGCGATTGGCCGGAACGGATACCGTGTATCGGATAAGACCGCCGTTTTCGGAATAGAACATGACGTTTTTCGTAAAAGAATCCCGCTCGGTGCTTGCGAAATAAACATCCGCTTCAAAATAGCTGTAATCGTTGGCGTTTACCGTACCGGTCGTAAAGATCGCACGGTCCCCGGTCACGGCAACGTTATCTACAAAATCGGTTTCCAGATCGATCCCCGGCGAATATTCGTTTTTCATTTCAGGATATCCGAAATTCGTCAGGCAAAGATTATAAACGTATATCGACGCGCCGGAATTCAAATAGGGGTTGATCAGCGTATCCCGGGCAAAACTCAAACCGGAGAAAATGGTCTTGTCGCCATTCATCCCGTAACCGCAGTCAATAGCGCTGATCGGGAAAACCTTATGCACGACGGTATTGGTCTTAAAGGTTCCGGTGTCCAGAAATCCTTTCCCGGTATTCCCCTCATTCATGAAATACAGACGGATTCCGTTGTCGTAATAATCAACATCATCGGTATAACTGACCAGCAGATCGAATTCTACATAATCATATTGCGTGAAATCGACCGTTCCGGCACTGAAACTTCTTGCACTTGCCGTGCTGCCGGAAGGGTTATTGGCATATTCAAATTTTGCACCCAGTTCCTGCCCGATTGTATGGATCGCGGTTTTCGAGCCGGTGAAACACATATTGACCAAACGGTAGTTGGTTCCGTCGGCAAGACCGTCCAACATAAAGCCGACAACTTTGGCAGGATCGGCGCCGTTTTCCGTCGTCCACGCACTGTTCGGAATCACGATATGCGACCATTTTTTGTTTTGCAAACCGGTAATCGCATACGATTCCGTCAGACCGTCACCGTCTACGTACTTGATTTCGATATCACTGTCCGAACCGATCATCTGAATATCAAATTCAACAAAGCCGTATTCGTTAAGCTTATACGGTATGGGAGTGACAAGTTTTTGGGTCATTTCGGCATCCGCCCCGCAATAATCGACC
>JAZUFP010000042.1:0-3469 GCA_045640765.1 Acutalibacteraceae bacterium | reverse complement strand
TTTACAGAGGGCTTCTCATAATGCTCTCTCTTACGAACTTCCTGAATGACACCGTCTTTCGCGGTCTGTCTCTTAAAGCGACGCAGCGCATTATCCAGCGATTCATTTTCTTTTACTTTTACCTGACTCATTTATAATTCCCTCCCTCCGCAATGATGCAGGGGTTCTATACTTGCAAAGTGTATTATACTACAAACATATAGGGTATGTCAAGCAAATGTTTTGAAGTTTTTAACAATTTTCAGAAAAAACCGGTGTGCCGAAGCACACCGGTTTCAAAAAAGCCATTAATTAGCCGTTGATCTGGGTAACAACACCGGAACCAACAGTACGGCCACCTTCACGGATAGCGAAACGAAGACCTTCTTCGATTGCGATCGGGGTGATCAGTTCAACGTCCATTTCGACGTTATCACCAGGCATACACATGGCGTCAGCGCCACCCGGCAGGGTGACAACACCGGTAACGTCGGTGGTACGGAAATAGAACTGCGGACGATAGTTGTTGAAGAACGGAGTATGACGGCCGCCTTCTTCTTTGGTCAGAACGTAAACCTGGCCATGGAATTTGGTGTGCGGGTTGATGGAGCCCGGTTTACAAAGAACCTGACCACGTTCAACTTCGTCACGGCCAACACCACGGAGCAACGCACCGACGTTATCGCCGGCTTCGCAGTAATCCAGGGTCTTGCGGAACATTTCCATAGAAGTAACAACGGTCTTCTTGCGTTCTTCGGTCAAACCGATGATTTCAACTTCATCGCCGGCGTTCAACTGACCACGTTCCACACGGCCGGTAACAACGGTACCACGACCGGAAATAGTCATAACGTCTTCGATCGGCATCAGGAACGGCATATCAGCTTTACGATCCGGAGTCGGGATGTAGCTGTCAACAGCGTCCATGAGTTCTTTGATCGGAGCATATTCCGGAGCAGCCGGATCGGTGGAAGCACATTCCAGAGCAACCAGAGCAGAGCCCTTGACGATCGGAGTATCGTCGCCCGGGAATTCATACTTGTCGAGGGTTTCACGGATTTCCATTTCAACCAGTTCGAGCAGTTCTTCGTCGTCAACCTGGTCAACTTTGTTCATGAAAACAACGATCGACGGAACGCCAACCTGACGGGCAAGCAACA
The DNA here is from genome assembly GCA_045640765.1 of Acutalibacteraceae bacterium. GTDB lineage: Bacteria > Bacillota > Clostridia > Oscillospirales > Acutalibacteraceae > UBA737. The sequence goes on along the minus strand of JAZUFP010000042.1, from coordinate 2,330 downwards.
AGTGTTCTTTGGTCTGAGCCATCGGGCCGTCGGTAGAAGCGATAACCAGAATAGCACCGTCCATCTGAGCAGCACCGGTGATCATGTTCTTAACATAGTCAGCGTGTCCCGGGCAGTCAACGTGTGCATAGTGACGAGCGTCGGTTTCATATTCAACGTGAGCGGTGTTGATGGTGATACCGCGTTCACGCTCTTCCGGAGCCTTATCGATGTTTGCATAGTCTTCAAACTGTGCATAGCCCTTCAGAGAAAGGAACTTGGTGATTGCTGCGGTCAGAGTGGTTTTACCATGGTCAACGTGACCGATGGTGCCGATGTTTACGTGCGGCTTAGTACGTTCAAATTTTGCCTTTGCCATTTTGAGTTTCCTCCTTAAAATTGTAAAGTTTTACGGATAAATATAGTTTACCAAATTATGATTCAAATTTCAAGCATTATTTGCAGAAATTTAATCTTTGCTTGCACGGGCGGAAATAATCTTCTCACCAATGCTCTTCGGAACTTCCTTGTAGCCGTCCGGTTCCATGACGTACTGGCCACGGCCCTGTGTCTTGGAACGCAGGTCGGTAGCATAGCCGAACATATCGCCGAGCGGTACACGAGCGTTGATCTGTTTCACGCCGGAACGGTCTTCAAAGCCCTGAATTTCACCACGGCGGGAATTCAGGTCACCGATAACGTCGCCCATATATTCTTCCGGAACGATAACGGTAACTTTCATGATGGGTTCCAACAAAACGGGATCCGCTTTACGGCAGGCCTCTTTGAAAGCCATAGAACCGGCGATCTTAAACGCCATTTCCGAAGAGTCGACTTCATGATAAGAACCGTCGTACAACGTAACTTTTACGTCAACGACAGGATAACCTGCAAGCACACCGGCCTGCAAAGCACCCTGGATACCGGCATCGACCGCGGGAATAAATTCCTTCGGAACAGTACCGCCGGTAACGGAGTTGATGAATTCGTAGCCCTTGCCGGTTTCGTTCGGTTCGACAATGATTTTGACGTGACCGTACTGACCGGAACCACCGGACTGACGTTTGTACTTGGTTTCGTGATCGACCTTTGTACGGATGCTTTCTTTGTAAGCAACCTGCGGTGCGCCGACGTTCGCTTCAACTTTGAATTCACGCAACAGACGGTCAACGATGATTTCAAGGTGAAGTTCACCCATGCCGGCGATGATGGTCTGACCGGTTTCTTCATCGGTATAGCACTTGAAGGTCGGATCTTCTTCCGCCAACTTTGCCAGAGCGATGCCCATTTTTTCCTGACCGGCCTTGGTCTTCGGTTCGATAGCGACACGAATAACCGGCTCCGGGAAATTCATGGATTCAAGAATGACCGGATGTTTTTCATCACACAAGGTATCCCCCGTGGTGGTGTTCTTCAAACCGACAGCGGCGGCAATATCACCGGAGTAGCAGGTTTCAAGGTCTTCACGGTGGTTTGCGTGCATCTGCAGGATACGACCCATACGTTCACGGTTCTGCTTGACCGAGTTATACACACCGGCGCCGGCGTTGACCGTACCGGAATAAACACGGAAGAAGCAGATCTTACCGACGAACGGGTCGGTAGCGATCTTGAATGCGAGCGCGCTGAACGGCTCGTCATCGGAAGCATGACGGTCTTCTTCCTCACCGGTATCCGGGTTGGTACCCTTGATAGCCGGAATATCGGTCGGAGCCGGCATGAAATCTACGATCGCGTCCAACAGGGGCTGAACACCCTTGTTGCGATAAGAAGTACCGCAGCAGATCGGAACCATTTCGTTCGCGATGGTCGCTTTGCGGATGACCTTCTTGATCTGTTCGACAGTCGGTTCTTCGCCTTCAAAATATTTTTCCATCAATTCATCGTCCTGTTCAACGACAGACTCGATCAATGCGGTACGGTATTTTTCGGCCAGTTCCTTCATGTCGTCCGGAATCGGTTCACGGCGAACGTCTTTACCGAGATCGTCGTAATAGATTTCGGCCTCGTTGTTGATGAGGTCAACGATTCCGCGGAAAGTGTCCTCAACACCGATCGGTAACTGGATCGGCACTGCGTTGCAGTTAAAACGATCCTTGATCATATCGAGAACACGATAAAAATCCGCGCCCATGATATCCATCTTATTGACATAGATCATGCGCGGAACCTGGTATTCGTCAGCCTGACGCCAAACGGTTTCAGACTGCGGCTCAACGCCACCCTTAGCGCACAGAACGGTAACAGAACCGTCCAGTACACGCAGAGAACGCTGAACTTCAACCGTGAAGTCAACGTGTCCCGGGGTGTCGATGATGTTGATGCGGTGATCATTCCAGAAGCAAGTGGTA
>JAZUFP010000041.1:0-3846 GCA_045640765.1 Acutalibacteraceae bacterium | reverse complement strand
CTTCCGGTTTTCGCCTGGTGGGTATCGTCCCGGTCAGCGATCCGCTGATGTTGCTTTCCGTCCGCCATTCTATTCCTGAAAAAAGCCGCGGATTCAAAGCATTCTCACGTATCGCACGTCGCCTGGACGGTGATTCCGTACCGTTGCCGAAGCCGAGAAAAATATAACGTTAAGGAGACTTTTTTATGACCATTGCACTCATTTCCAACGATGCAAAAAAGGAACTGATGGTTCAATTCTGCATTGCTTACTGCGGTATTTTAAGCCGCCACGATCTGGTCGCGACCGGCACCACCGGTAAAATCGTTTCCGAAACAACCGGTCTGGAAATTACCCGATTTTTAGGCGGTGTTCAGGGTGGCACACAGCAAATCGCTTCCCGGATCGCCTGTAATGAAATCGACCTCTTGCTGTTGTTCCGTGATCCGATGAACCCGAACGAGGAAGAAACAGATGAAAACGCTTTACTGCGTCTTTGTGACGTCCATAATATTCCCGTTGCCACCAATATTGCTACCGCCGAAGTTTTGATTCACGGTTTGGAACGCGGTGATATGGACTGGCGCGAAATTGTTAAAAATTCTTAATTTGGAGTAAACCATGGCTGAAATCAACCGTGCCGTCAAAGGCACAAACGACGTTCTGCCGGCAGACAGTGCCGCATGGCAGTTTGTCGAAAGAAAACTGTTGGATATTGCCGCGTTATACGGCTTTAAGGAAATTCGCGTTCCGGTTTTTGAACATACCGAGGTCTTCCAGCGCAGTGTCGGTGACACGACCGACGTGGTGCAGAAAGAAATGTACACCTTTGACGATAAAGGCGGACGTTCTTTAACACTTCGTCCGGAATTGACCGCCGGCACCGTGCGCAGCGTTATCGAACACGGTCTGCTCAACAACGCTTTGCCGTTGAAGGTCGCCTATATCGGCGGATGTTACCGTTACGAAAAGCCACAGGCAGGCCGACTGCGTGAATTTCACCAGTTTGGGATCGAATGTTTCGGCGCGGCTTCTCCCGCCGCAGATGCTGAGGTCATTTCGCTTGCCGGGCAGGTATTGAACGAAATCGGTGTTCAGAAAATCGCTTTGGAGATCAATTCGATCGGCTGTCCGGAATGTCGCAAACAGTATCAGGCGGCGCTGAAAGATTATCTGCGTTCCCACATTGACGAACTGTGCGACACCTGCAAAGAACGTCTTGACCGGAATCCGATGCGTGTATTAGACTGCAAATCCCCGATTTGTTCGGAAATCGCCGCAAACGCCCCGGTCGTTCTGGATTATTTATGTGATGACTGTAAAGCCCATTTTGATGGCGTTAAGTCGCATTTGTCAGCTATGGGTATTACTTATACCGTCAACCCTCAGATCGTTCGCGGATTGGATTATTACACGCGTACCGTATTTGAATTCGTTTCAGGTGATATCGGCGCACAGTCCACCGTATGCGGCGGCGGCCGTTATGACGGACTGATCGCGCAAATGGGCGGTCAGAATGTTCCCGCTTTGGGATTCGGTATGGGACTGGAACGTTTGATGTTGGTATTACAGAATCAAGGCATTTCCCTCCCTGCCGCCAAGCCGTGCGACCTGTATATCGCCGCTTTGGGTGAAAATGCCGCTTTGAAAGCCAGTGCGCTTTGCGCTGATTTACGGCGTGACGGATTTGAAGTGCAATGCGATGTCTGTTCCCGCGGATTAAAAGCACAAATGAAATATGCCGATAAAATAGGCGCGGCCTTTACTCTGGTTCTGGGCGATAATGAAATTGAAACCGATACCGCAAATCTTAAACAAATGGCGACCGGTGACGTTCACGAAGTAAAGCTCGGTACGTTGTCCGACGCCCTGGGTGATGCGTTGCGCGAAATCGCGTTGAACGCACTGACCGACTCGATCGAAAAAACTTTATAATATATCAACGAAAGAAAAGACCGTTAAGGTCTTTCTTTCCGTTCAGAGGTGTTTTATTTTGAAATTAGACAGAATGGATGGTATGAAACGTACCGTATATTGCGGCACACTGCGAAAGGAAAACGTTGGCGAAAGCGTCATCGTTTGCGGTTGGGTCCAGCGTCAGCGTGACCTCGGCGGATTGATTTTTGTCGATCTGCGTGACCGTACGGGGATCGTACAGTTGGCTTTTGACGATCATACCGAAAAATCAATTTTTGAAAAAGCCGGTATGCTGCGCAGTGAATTTGTCGTGATGGCAAAAGGTAACGTGCGTATGCGCTCGGCGATCAATAATGAAATCCCGACCGGCGATATTGAAATCGAGGTCGATACGCTTAAAATTTTGGGTGCGGCAGAAACACCTCCCTTTGAAATACTGGATGATACCGCCGCCAAAGAAGAATTACGTCTGAAATACCGTTATCTCGATCTTCGCCGCGCAAAATTACAGCGCAATCTGCTGATGCGTCATAAGATCGCCAAGGTGACCCGTGATTATTTTGATGAAAACGGTTTCCTGGAACTGGAAACACCGACCCTGATCAAATCCACTCCCGAAGGCGCGCGTGACTATCTGGTGCCTTCACGCGTACATAAGGGCAGTTTCTTTGCCCTGCCGCAATCGCCTCAGATGTACAAGCAGCTGCTGATGCTTTCCGGTTTTGACCGTTATATGCAGTTGGCGCGCTGTTACCGCGATGAAGACCTGCGTGCTGACCGCCAGCCGGAATTCACACAGGTCGATTTGGAAATGTCTTTTGTTGAACGCGAAGATGTTTTTACCATTGCCGAAGGGTATGTAAAACGTCTTTTCAAAGAAGTATTGGACGTTGATATTCCGATCCCGCTGCCCCGCATGACCTACACCGATGCGATGAATCTATACGGTTCGGACAAGCCGGATACACGATTCGATATGAAGATCGTGGATCTGTCCGATATCGTGGCGGATTGCGGTTTCGGCGTTTTTTCCGATACGGTCAAAAACGGCGGAACGGTACGCGCCATCAACGCGAAAAATGCCGCGGGTGTTTATACTCGCAAAGAAATTGACAAACTTACCGAAGAAGCCAAAGGAATCGGTGCAAAGGGTCTTGCCTTTATCCGTTGGGTTGAAGATGCGCCCTCCTGCTCGTTCGCCAAGTTCATGACCGAAGAGCAGATGAATGCGATTTATACCCGTACAGGTGCCGAAAAAGGTGACGTCATCTTGATCGTCGCAGACAAAAAACGCCTGTGCTTGCCCGTTTTAGGTGCATTGCGTTTAACTGTGGCAAAACGTTTGGAAATCATTCCGGAACAGTACAATTTCTTGTGGATCACTGAATTCCCGTTCTTTGAATACAACGAGGAAACCGGCGGTTGGGATGCCATGCACCATCCGTTTACCGCACCGCTGGATGAGTGCATCCCCTATCTTGATAATGATCCTGAAAAGGTTTTTGCAAATGCGTATGACCTGGTGTTAAACGGTATTGAATTGTCCAGCGGATCGATTCGTATTACCGACCCGGAATTACAGCGCCACATGTTCAAAGCTTTGGGACTTTCGGACGAAGAAGCCGAGCAGAAATTCGGCTTCCTGACCGGCGCTTTCAAGTACGGCGCACCGCCCCACGGCGGCATCGCCTTCGGCTGGGACCGTGTGGTGGCCCTGCTGGCCGGCACCGAGTCCATCCGCGACGTCATTGCGTTCCCGAAGTCCGGCGGCGGCTACGACCCGCTGACCGCGGCACCGGCTCCGATCACTGCCCAGCAGCGCAAGGAAGCCGGCGTGGACTTCAAGCCTGAGAAGAAGCAGGACAAGCCGCAGGAAAGCTAAGTCCCGGCGGACATGCAGCCCGGATTGCCCCTGTGAGCCGGCAGGTTGCACAGCCTGACCGGTTGCAC
>JAZUFP010000040.1:0-5172 GCA_045640765.1 Acutalibacteraceae bacterium | reverse complement strand
AAAAATAATCTCTTTGGGAAATCAAATTGAAGGACTGTTTTTGAAAGACACAAGATTCAGTACGACCTTGCTGTCATTCAATTTTTATTTGCCGCTGAATCGGCAGAAAATAGCCGGTTTTTCACTGCTCCCGTTTTTGCTGACGAGCTGTTCGAAAAAATATCCGGATTTTTCAAAATTGAATTATAAACTGAACAAACTGTACGGTGCAAACCTTTCGGCTTCTACCGAAAAAATCGGCGATCTGCTGATGCTGAAAATGTCAATCTCGACGATCGATGATAAATTCGCTTTGGATAATGAGCCGCTGACCGAACAGGCATGTGAACTTCTGTTAGATCTGATTTTTGAGCCAAACGTTGCAAACGGCGCTTTTTTACCGGAAGACGTGGAACGTGAAAAACGGAAAGCGATCGAACACCTGCGCGGTGAGTACGCCGACAAACGTCTTTACGCCAAACAGCGTCTGATCGAGGAAATGTACGCTAACTCGCATTTCGGTGCGCCGAAATGCGGAACCGAAGAGCAGATCAACGCGTTGACCGGTGCCGATCTGTTCACCGCCTGGCGGGAAATGCTGCGTACCGCTTTTGTACGCGTAACCGTTTTATCCTCTGCCTTACCGCCCACCCTTTTCCAGAAAATAACCGACTGTTTTTCCGGCATCTCGCGTGAATGTGTTACCGACCGTCACGCCCATACACCAACCGCGCCGGTCGGGATCGTGCATACCGTGACCGAACACATGGACGTCACTCAGGGAAAAATTTCCATGGGCTTTTCCTGCGAACAGCACGGAAGCGATCTGTCCACCGCACCGCTTTTTGTCATGGCGGATATTTTCGGTGGCGGACCGTATTCCCGCCTTTTCACCAATGTGCGTGAAAAACTGAGTCTGTGCTACTACTGCTCCGCATCCGCCGTCCGCGTCAAAGGTTTGCTAACGGTCGATTCCGGTGTTGAATCCGCAAACGCGGAACGTGCAAAGCAGGAAATCTTAAAACAACTGGAAATCGTTCAATCCGGCAAGTTTTCCGATTTTGAATTCGAATCTTCGATCAAAAGCCTGACCGATTCGCTCCACAGTATTTACGACAGTCAAAACGCCATCAGTAATTGGTACGGAAACAAGATTTCCAATGAAGAACTGCTTTCACCGACAGATTTTTCGGAATTGATCCAAAAAGTCACCAAAGAAGACGTGATCCGTGCGGCCGCCGGCGTAAAACTGCATACCGTTTATGAACTGTTGCCAAAGGAGGATGCATAAATGCAAAAGAAAGTTTTCGACAGTCTTTTGGGACACAGCTATGTCAAAGCCGTTTTACCAAGCGGTTTGAAAATTTACATCATTGAAAAATCGCAGTATAATTCCGCGCACGCCATCTTTGGCACACATTACGGATCGATCGATACCCGTTTTTCAAAAAACGGCGGAAAAGTGATCGATGTCCCGGAAGGCATTGCGCATTTTCTGGAACACAAACTTTTTGAAAGCGAAGACGGTGACGCATTTACCCGTTTCGCCAAAACCGGTGCCTACGCAAACGCATATACGTCTTTTGACCGCACCTGCTATATGTTTTTCTGTTCGGTTCGGTTTGATGTAAACCTCGATATTCTTCTTGATTTTGTGCAGTCCCCCTATTTCACCGCCCAGACGGTGCAGAAAGAACAAGGGATCATCGGTCAGGAAATCAGAATGTATGACGATAATCCGGGCTGGCGTGTTCTCTTCAATCTGTTGAGCGTGATGTATCCGAAACATCCCGTGCATATTGATATTGCCGGGACGGTTGAATCAATCGCCGAAATCGACGATCAGCTGCTCTATCAATGTTATGAAACCTTTTATAACCCGGCCAATATGTTTATCTGCATTGCCGGCAATGTTGATACCGATCACGTATTGAAAAAAATCGAATCCGGTATTCACGATCGCATTCCCGTACAAATCGAACGCGGTGAATTCAACGATGACGAACCTGTGACCGAGCATAATGTGATCCAACAGTTGGACGTTGCCATTCCGATGTTCTGTTACGGTTATAAGCAAAAGATCGATACGCCGGAACGTTCTTTGAAAACGCGCATCTGCGTTTCGCTCCTGCTCGAATTGCTTTGCGGTGAAGCATCACCGCTTTATGCACGACTGACACGTATGGGCCTCATCAACGACGAATTTGATGCCGAATACTTTACCGGTCACGGCTACGCCGCCATACTTTTTTCGGGTGAATCGAACGACCCCGAACAGGTAGCGAAAGAGATCTCGAAAGAAATCGCTTCGCTTCGTGAAAACGGCATTGACAAAAAACTGTTCTCTGCCGCGAAATGCTGTCTGTACGGCAACGCGATCCGCAGATTTGACAGTGTGGAAGCCATGGCGTCACAGTTGACCGAATGCGCCATGAGTGACTTTGAACTCTTTGAAGAGCTGAAACTGCTGAAATCCGTAACAGTAGAAGATATTGTTAAGCGGTTAAAACTGTTTGACGATGACAATACGGTATTGTCGCAGATTTTGCCGCGCGAAAATGTATAAGTATAAGGGGAAACGTTGAATGGATATTTATCACGTAACAATTTTCGGATTGCACCTGACGCTGAAACCGATCGCCTTTACCCTGCCGATCGGTTCCGGTTGGAGTATTTACTGGTATGGCATTTTGATCGCTTTTGGATTTTTATTAGCTTTGATATACGGCATGAAAAACGCAGACCGTTTTTCCCTTAATACAGACCGGATGCTGGACGTCATTCTGGTGACCACCCCTCTCGCCATTTTAGGCGCGCGTGCTTACTACATCCTATTTGATTCAGATTCCTCCTTTCGGAACTTTTTTGATTTCAGCGGTGCCGGTTTTTCCGGTCTCGCCATCTACGGCGGCGTGATCACCGCGTTTGCGGTCGGTTTCATTATGTGTAAATTGCGCAAGGTCAAAATTTTGGATATGTTTGATCTTGCCGCCATTGGATTTCTGATCGGCCAGGCGATCGGTCGCTGGGGCAACTTTATTAATCAGGAAGCATTCGGAAGGCCCACCGGCAGCAGTTTCTGGGGCATGACCAGCGAAAATGTCCGTGCCGATTTTCTGCAAAACGGATATTCCGCCGATGCGTTAGCGCATCCTTGCTTTTTGTATGAATCGATCTGGTGTATCATCGGCTTTTTCCTGTTGAATCATTTCAGCAAACGCCGTAAATTCAGCGGTCAGATCATTTTAATGTACGGCGTATGGTACGGATTCGGCCGCGGATTTATTGAATTACTGCGTACCGACAGTCTGATGATCGGCGCGCTTCGTGTGTCCTGCATTCTTTCGTTTGCGGTTTGTCTGCTGTTTGCCGTTCTTCTTTTTGTGTTTTCAAAGCGTACCCTGGAAACTGAAAGCGCCATTGATTACCGTGAACAGTTTGCCGAAGAGATCACAACTGATCCCATCGAAAGCGTCGTAGACACGGAAAACGATCCGGCGGAAATTCCCAGTGACGTAATGGATTTTGACATTGCCAACGCTGCTGTTGCGGAAACCGATCTTCCCAAGGAGGAAAACATAAATGAGTCAGTTGATTAATGGAAAAGAAATTTCCGCAGCGGTCAAGAACCGTGTAGCCCGGGAAGTTGCAGCACTGAAAGAAAACGGGATTTCTGTTGGGCTTGCCGTTATTATTGTCGGCGAAAATCCCGCTTCAAAAATCTATGTCGCCAACAAGAAAAAGGCCTGTGAAGCATTGGGAATCATGTCCATGGAATATGCCCTGCCGGAAGATACAACTGAGCGGCAGTTATTGGAACTGATCCATACGCTGAATAACGAAAAGAATGTCAACGGCATTCTGTGTCAGTTACCGCTTCCCGAACATATTGACGAGCAGGCGGTCATTAACGCGATCGTTCCGCAAAAAGATGTTGACGCGTTTCATCCGACCAATGTCGGACATATCATGATTGGTGATTATGATTTTGTTCCCTGCACGCCTGCCGGGATCATTGAAATGCTGGACTATATGAATATCTCGCCTGCCGGAAAACGCTGTGTGGTTATCGGCAGAAGCAATATCGTCGGAAAACCGATGGGAATGTTACTGCTGCACCGTCACGGAACCGTCACGATCTGCCATTCACGCACACAGAATCTGAAAGAAATCTGCCGCCAAGCGGATATTCTTGTCGCCGCGGTCGGCAAAGCAAAGTTTGTGACAGCGGATATGGTCAAACCCGGAGCCGTTGTCATTGACGTCGGCATGAACCGCATAGACGGGCTTTTGTGCGGTGACGTCGATTTCGATGCCGTCGAACCGATCGCTTCGGCAATTACCCCTGTCCCGGGCGGCGTCGGTCCGATGACCATCGCCATGCTGATGCAAAACACATTGACCGCCGCCAAACGGCAAAACGGTATTTTTTGATCAATTTTACAGAAAGCGGTGCTATTTTGAAACGCTCGATTTATTATTCATTGCTCTGTATTTGTCTGCTTACCTTAGTATGCTCATGTAGGTCAAAAGCGGAATATGCTCTTTCTTTGCCAAAGCATTATTTGACCGTTGAAGATAATTCAGCCGATCTGGCCGAATTACTGCAAACGGATCATAAAAAATTGGAAGAATACTGCAAGAAAAACGATCTTCTGTACTTTGCCGCGGACAAAAACACCCAAATCAAATTCTGGTCCCAAGAAACTGATTTCAGTACAAAAATCAACAGTTTTTCCGAACTGAATGACGAAAATCGTAATTTGATCATTGAAAAGTTTGCCGGGACCTATCAAACCGGAGATTTTGTCAAAGGAGCGGATGGAAACAATTATCTGCGTTTGGTCGGAAAAACCGCCGATAATAACAAAAATGTTTTTAACACCACTGAATACATTACCGTTTCCAACGGAAAAATGTATACGTTGGCCATCTCTGCCAACGCAAATGTTTCCGATCCTGCCGAATCAATCTTTTCCGGCTTACAAATTCACAGCGCCAAAAACAATTACGGCGTTCTGATTTTGTTAGGGATCATCATTTTGGCCGTTCTGACCGTCTTTTTGATTTATACCGTGATCCGTGATCTGAAACCGTCTAAAAACGATCAGAACGAAAATTAAAACCATTTATCGTTATATTACGCCTCCCTTCGGGTATTCTATTTGAGGGAGGCGTTATTTTTGTATCTGC
>JAZUFP010000039.1:0-3349 GCA_045640765.1 Acutalibacteraceae bacterium | reverse complement strand
TTAACGACCCGTTTTCCGTGCTTATTGCTCCATGATCGAACGGAATTCGTCCCCGGAGATTTTCTCCTTTTCAAAGAGTTCTTTTGCAACGGCGTGCAGTTTGCCGATATTTTCTTTCAGCATTGTTTCACCACGGTCATACGCCTCGGTCACAATGCGATGGATTTCATGATCAATACGGGAATTGACCGCTTCCGAGCAATTATCCACGTGACCGTAATCACGGCCCAGGAAGACCTCGTCATTCGAATTACCGTACATAATCGGTCCCAATTCCGGACTCATACCGTATTTAACGACCATATCACGCGCCAGTTTGGTTGCCCGTTCAATATCGTTGGAAGCGCCGGTGGAAATATCCTTACCGCACAAACTTTCGGCAATACGTCCGCCCAACAGCATGACGATTTCCTCTTCCATTTCCTTTTTGTACTTTGAGAAATGATCTTCACTCGGCAAAGAAACGGTAAGACCCAGCGCGCGTCCGCGCGGAATCACCGTAATATAATGGATCTCATCCTGCGTAGGCAGTAAATGACCCAAAATAGCGTGACCGGCTTCATGATAAGCGGTATTCATTTTTTCCTTATCCTTTATGACCCAGCTCTTCTTTTCCGGTCCGCCGATCACTTTCAGAGTAGCTTCTTCCACCTCGGGTTGGGTAATCGCCTTACGTCCGTGACGTACGGTAAGCAGCGCCGCTTCATTCAAAAGATTTTCAAGATCCGCGCCCGTAAATCCGGCAGTGGATTTGGCAATGGTCGACAAATCAACGTCCGGGCCCAGCGGCTTGCCGCGGGAATGGACTTTTAATATTTCTTCACGTCCCTTGACGTCCGGATAATTGACCGTGATCTGACGGTCAAAACGACCGGGACGCAAAAGTGCTTTATCCAGAATATCAGGACGGTTGGTCGCCGCAATAACGATAACGCCTTCGTTCGCACCGAAGCCGTCCATTTCGACCAGCAGCTGATTCAACGTTTGCTCACGTTCGTCATGACCGCCGCCCAAGCCGGCACCGCGCTGACGTCCGACAGCGTCGATTTCATCAATAAATATGATAGACGGCGCATTTTTCTTGGCTTCGCCGAACAAATCACGCACACGGGAAGCACCGGCACCGACGAACATTTCAACGAAATCAGAACCGGAAATCGAGAAAAACGGAACACCGGCTTCCCCTGCTACCGCGCGGGCGAGCAAGGTTTTACCCGTTCCGGGAGGGCCAACTAACAAAACACCTTTCGGAATACGCGCGCCGAGTTCATTGAATTTTTTCGGATCTTTCAGGAAATCAACGATTTCCGCCATTTCCTCTTTTTCCTCATCCGCACCGGCAACGTCTGCAAAGGTGGTTTTCTTTTTATTATCCGCCTTTTTGACCTTGGCTTTGCCGAATCCCATGGTCTTATCGGCACCCATGCCCGCATTCATACGGCGCATGATAAAGATCCAGAAGAAGACCATTGCGGCGATCACTAAAACCGTCGGCAACAGACTGACCAGCCACGATCCCTCTCCGCCGCTGATATAGTTATAGGAAATATCCGGGTTTTGTGCCAGCGCTTCCTCAATATCGGCGTGGAAAATGGTCGGACTGGCAATATTGTAAGTGCCCTTTTTATTGTCCTTTTTGGTGTAATCCAGTTCACCACTGTAAAAATTCAATTCAAATTCCTTGATTTCGCCGTTTTTGATCATGGTGACGATCTCGGAATACTTTGTCTTTTCCTGATTCCGATTCAGATTGGAAACGGCAAAAACGGCACCCAAAAGCACCACTGCCGCAACAATGCAAATCAGAATATTTCTGCTGTTTTTCTTCAAGATTTTTCTCCTTTCAATCCGGAAAAATTATTTTTCGTAAACATGCGGTGCCAGAATACCGACATACGGCAGATTACGGTACTTTTCATCATAATCCAAGCCATAGCCGACGACAAAAGCGTCCGGAATGACCTTGCCGACATAATCCGCAACGATATCGGATTTTCGGTTTTCGGGTTTGTCCAGCAACGTGCAGATTTTAATGCTTGCCGCATGACGGTCCGCAAGCACATTCTTCAAATAAGCCAATGTAATACCGGAATCCAAAATATCTTCAACCAAAAGGATGTCGCATCCTTCCGGGTTGATGTCCAAATCTTTTTTAAAACGGACCACACCGGTCGTTTTGGTGCCGGAATAGGAAGAAACGGCCATAAAATCAATTTGGCAATCGCAGGTTATTTCACGCAAAAGATCGGAAAGAAAAACGACCGCACCTTTCAGAACGCTGACCAAATACAGTTTTTTTCCGGCATAATCTTCCGAGATTTGTTTTCCTAATCGCTGACAGATTTCCTGCAGTTCTTCCTTTGAAACCAGAACTTCCGCAATATCATTTTTTACATCCATTTCAACAATCCCCTTCAAAAGAAATTTCAAAAATCCGTTGAGTAGCATTCGTAACCGCACAGCGTTCCGCAACACCCAACTTTGCCACCCAAACAATGCCTTTATCGTCTGCCAGAATCGGCAGATTTTTTCGTTCATTAAGCGGAATGTGATACTCGTTATATAACTTTTTCAATGTTTTGGTGCCGCCCGCATTCAGCAGCCGATAAGCATCGCCCGCTTCACGGGTGCGTTCTTTCAAATTCCCCACTATTGTATCACAATCCAATGCGTTTTTTAATAACAAATTGTGAATTTTTTGTTTTTCGTCCGATGAATCAAGTAACTTTTCGGAAATCCTGATTCGAAAAGAAACATCTTTTGTATCCGGCGATGTAAAAGTCAGTTTTTTGGCGTTGACCGAAGCAATCAGCCCCTGCGGCAAACTGATTTTTCCACCCGACAAACAAATATCATACAACTGTTCACAATGGAAATAATCCATATCCGCACAGCCGAATCGGTCAACGATCATCCGCAGGACGCGTACCGCCACTGCTTTTGATGTCGTATCGACAAAACCAACGGAACATCCGTGATCCGAAAATGAAAGATCATGAAAAACACCGTCGGCCAGCGCCTGCAACGTGTCACAGTCCTCTTTCAGAATCATGGCAGCATGTACCGCCGCCGTTTCCACCGAACCGTTCAGTTCCCTTAATACCGGGACGACTGCGTGGCGGATGCGATTTCTGGCACAAAAATCCAACTGATTGGAACTGTCTTCCACAAAAGGAACGTTATTCTGCCGGCAATATTCTTCTACTTCTTCACGCGTACAAAGCAACAGCGGCCGCACGATTCTTTCCCGCTTAATCGGAATCCCGCACAAACCGGCACTGCCGGTTCCGCGCGTCAGATTAAGCAATACCGTTTCAAGGTTATCACTTGCCGTATGCGCCGTAGCGAT
>JAZUFP010000038.1:0-3322 GCA_045640765.1 Acutalibacteraceae bacterium | reverse complement strand
CGCCGCGACGCTGACGGTGCAGAACACCACCGTTTCGACCTCCGGCACGTACGAACGTAGTTTTACCAAAGACAACAAATACTATCACCACATTTTAGATCCCCCTACCGGGTACGGCGTTGAAACCGATCTTGCCTCGGCGACCGTTCTCTGTGACAGTGCGCTGGAAGGTGACGTTCTTTCGACCGTGTGTATCCTGTACGGGTTGGAAAAAGCCACCCGGCTGATCGAATCCACCCCCGATACCGAAGCCGTTTTCATTGACATTAACAGCAATTTATCCTACACGGACGGGCTGACGGAACACGGAGACCGGCTGATTTTGAAAGAAAAATCCTGATCGGCAAAAAAATGCTTTATTTCTCGACTGTTTTATTGTATAATAGATAAGATAACTTTAATATTTATTTCAGAAAGGTTTTTTGATATGGGTTTATTACAAGCCGTTTTCGGCAATTACAGTGAAAAAGAACTGCGCCGCATCAAACCGCAGCAGCAAAAGGTTCTTGCACTTGAAGATGAATACAAAGCACTGTCGGACGATCAACTGCGCCACAAGACCGTTGAATTCAAAGAACGTCTTGCCGCGGGCGAAACGCTCGACGATATTCTGCCCGAAGCGTTTGCCGCCTGCCGCGAAGCCGGCGACCGTGTTTTGGGAATGCGCCATTTCCCGGTACAGATCTTAGGCGGTATCATCCTGCACCAGGGCCGTATCAGCGAGATGCGTACCGGTGAAGGTAAAACGCTGGTCGCGACACTTCCGGCGTATCTGAACGCGCTGACCGGCAAGGGCGTGCACATCGTCACGGTCAATGATTACCTGGCCAAGCGTGACTCGGAATGGATGGGTAAAATCTATCGTTTCATGGGACTGACGGTCGGTCTGATCATTCACGGTATGGATCATGAATCGAAAAAAGCCGCGTATGATGCCGATATCACCTACTGCACCAACAACGAACTGGGATTTGATTATCTGCGTGACAACATGGTCACCTACAAAGAACAGCGTGTACAGCGCGGTCACAATTTCGCCATCGTGGACGAAGTGGACTCGATTTTGATCGACGAAGCGCGGACACCGCTGATCATTTCCGGTCAGGGCAGTAAATCGACCGATCTTTATACCCGTGCTGACCGCCTTGCCAAAAAACTGCGCATGGTCAAGGTCAAGGAAATGGATGACAAAGCGACCGATGAAGACGCCAACTATGACGGCGATTACGTGGTCGACGAAAAGGCGCGTACCGCTACCCTGACGCCGGAAGGTGTCAAAAAAGCGGAAGCGTATTTTGAGATCGAAAACCTGAACGATACCGAAAATATCGAGATCGCCCACCACATCAACCAGGCGATCCGTGCCAACGGTATCATGAAACGTGACGTGGATTATGTCGTCAAAGACGGTGAAGTCATTATCGTAGACGAATTCACCGGACGATTGATGTTCGGCAGACGGTATAACGAAGGTCTGCATCAGGCGATCGAAGCCAAGGAAGGCGTCAAGGTCGAACATGAATCCAAAACTCTGGCGACCATTACGTTCCAGAATTTCTTCCGTCTGTACGGTAAACTTTCCGGTATGACCGGTACCGCCATGACCGAAGAATCGGAATTCCAGGAAATTTATAAACTCGACGTTGTGGAGATCCCGACCAACAAGCCGTTGGCGCGTGTGGACGAGAACGACGCCGTTTACAAAACCGAACTGGCAAAATTCCTGGCGGTGATCGACCGCATTGAGGAATGCCACGCCAAAGGTCAGCCGGTACTGGTCGGTACGGTAACGATCGAAAAATCCGAACTGCTTTCCGGTATGCTCAAAAAACGCGGTATCAAACACAACGTATTGAACGCGAAGCATCACGAAAAAGAAGCCGAGATCATTGCGCAGGCCGGTAAATACGGTGCCGTTACGATCGCCACCAACATGGCGGGGCGCGGTACCGATATCATGTTGGGCGGCAACGCCGAATATCTTGCGAAAGCCGCTTTGCGCCATGACGGATTGAGCGACGAACTCATTGTCGAGGCGACCGGATTCTCGGAAACGTCCGACCCCGATATTATCGCCGCGCGCACCAAATTCAAGGAATATAACGATCAGTTCAAAGCCGAGATCGCCCCCGAGGCCGACAAAGTCCGTGAAGCCGGCGGACTTTGCATCGTCGGTACGGAACGGCACGATTCCCGCCGTATCGACAACCAGCTGCGCGGCCGTGCCGGACGTCAGGGTGACCCCGGTACCACCAAGTTCTTTATTTCGCTGGAAGACGATCTGATGCGTCTGTACGGCGGTGAACGGATCTCCGGCGTGATGGATACCCTGCACGTGGAAGAAAACGTGCCGCTGGAAAGCAAAATGCTTTCCCGTACCATTGAAAGTGCCCAGAAGAAGAAAGAGGGCATGAACTTTGCCACCCGTAAGAGCGTTCTGCAATATGACGACGTCATGAACAAACAGCGTGAGCTGATCTATAAAGAGCGTAATATGGTGCTGGACGGCGAAGATATCCATAACACCGTTCTTAAAATGGTGGATGACACCATCCTGTCTTATTGCCAGCTGTATCTGAACGACGATATCCACGACAACTGGGATCTTGACGGGCTGCGTGAATATTTCAAGAGCTGGGTCCCCGGTGTGGAAGACCTGCACTTCACCCCCGAAGAACTGGGCAATACCTCCTGTGAGGAAGTTGCCGAAACGTTACAGAAAAACGCGCACGAACTTTACGCACAGCGTGAAGAGGAATTCGGCAGTGAACTGATGCGCGAAGTCGAACGCGTCATGCTGCTGCGCAGTGTTGATACCAACTGGATGGATCACATCGACGCCATGGATCAGCTGCGTTCCGGCATTGGGCTTCGTGCCTACGGCCAGCATGATCCGGTCGTGGAATACCGCAACGAAAGTTATGATATGTTCACAGCCATGACCAATGCCATCCGTGAACAGACCGCCAAACTGATCATGACGGTCCGCATCCGCAAGGAAGAAGAAGTCAAGCGTGAAAAGGTCGCCGAAGAAACCTCTGCCGGGGACAAACCGCTGACCGTGCGCGGCAAGGGTGCCGTTGCCAAAAATGCCCCCTGCCCCTGCGGAAGCGGTCTGAAATACAAACGCTGCTGCGGTAAGGATCTGTATAAAGATGAGTGAGTCCACGATTGCCGCCATTTCCACCGCCATCGGTGAAAGCGGATTGAGTGTGATCCGCATTTCGGGTGATGACGCCATTGCCGTTGCCGATAAGGTGTTTTGTGCCTTTTCGGGACAGCCGCTTGCAGCGCTGGCTGGTTACCGTGCCGCCTACGGAAC
>JAZUFP010000037.1:0-3719 GCA_045640765.1 Acutalibacteraceae bacterium | reverse complement strand
GAATCGTCCGCAGGATCCCAAAGAGTTCAGGGAGGGGAATTTCGGGTTTGCCTCCACACTTCTTGATACCTTGAAGAAACACGGCAACAAAGCGCCGGTCATGCTTTCCTCGTCGATTCAGGCAACACTTTCCGGACGGTTCGGCAATTCCGAGTACGGACGAAGCAAGAAGGACGGCGAGGAACTGTTCTTTGAATATGCCGAAGAAACCGGCGCGAAAGTGCTTGTCTACCGTTTCCCGAACCTCGTCGGAAAATGGATCAGACCGAACTATAATTCCGCTGTCGGAACATTCTGCAACAATATTGCAAATGATCTGCCGATCACGGTGAACGATCCGAACGTTGAACTTGAAATGCTGTTTGTCGACGATCTGATCGAAGAAATGTTTGACGCTCTCGAAGGGAAGGAACACCACTGTGAGTTTGACGGTGTGGAAACGATTCTGCGTGAAGACGGCAGATATTGCGCCGCGACAGTCACACATAAAGCAACGCTGGGCTATATCGTTGAATGCCTGAATACATTTCACGATCAGCCGCAGACGCTTGTTATGCCGTCCATTCCGGATGGCAGTTTTGAGAAAAAACTTTATTCCATGTATTTGTCCTATCTGCCAAAGAAAAAGGTTGCTTTCCCGCTGAAAATGAATGTGGATGACCGGGGATCTTTTACCGAACTGTTGAAAACCGCCGACCACGGACAGTTCAGTGTAAACATTTCCAAACCGGGAATCACAAAGGGGCAGCACTGGCACAACAGCAAGTGGGAATTCTTTATTGTTGTTTCCGGTCACGGTTTGATTCAGGAACGCAAAATTGGAACGGATGAGATCATCGAGTTTGAAGTCAGCGGTGATAAGATCGAAGCGGTTCATATGCTGCCGGGATATACGCATAATATCATCAATTTGAGTAATACGGAAAATCTTGTAACAGTAATGTGGGCAAATGAACAGTTCGATCCGGATAAGCCGGATACGTTTTTTGAATCCATTTAATCAATCGTTTTTGGTATTAAGGAAGAAATAAATCATGCGAAAAAATATAGTTAATGATTTGTTATCAAAATATAGAAATATGAGCGTCGCTGTAAAAATGGCGTTTTGGTTTCTGATTTGCAGTTTCCTGCAAAAAGGAATCGGTATGATTACCACGCCGATTTTTACAAGAATTATGACCGAAAGTGAGTTCGGCAGATTCAGTGTATATAACTCATGGTATTCGATTTTTTCTGTTTTCGCCACATTGAGTATAACAGGAAACTGTTTTACAAGAGGGTTGGTGGTAACAGATAGTGAAAAAGCAAAGCGGGAGTTATCCTCCTCGTTTTACGGACTGGCAGTTACATTAATTGCTTTCTTCGGAATCGTGTATTTTGCTTTTCATAACTGGATCAACAGTGCGACAAAGTTGACAACCTATCAGTTTATTATGATGGGGATCGATTTTATAACGATTCAAGCCAGTAATGTTTGGATCAATGCGAAACGCGTAAAGTACGAATACAGAGGAATCGTATTCCTTACAATTGCAATGGCGGTTCTCAGGCCTGTAATTGCGGTTCTGTTGGTTCTGAATGCTCCGGCAACCCTCCAGGTTGAGGCACGACTTACAGGGGTGGCGATTGCAAACGCTGCTGTTTTTTCCTGGATAATTGTCTATATTTTCAAACGGGGTCGTAAATTTTACGACAGAGAAAACTGGAAATACGCACTTACATTTTGCATACCGCTGATCCCGCATTATTTGTCAAAAACCATACTTAATCAATCTGACAGGATCATGATCGCATACTTTGTCGGCAATTCAGAGGCCGGGTATTATTCTATTGCATATACTATTGCAGCGGTAATGACGATGTTTAATAACGCGGTTGCTCAATCACTCGATCCATGGATTTATAAATCGATCCGCGAAAAAAAATTGGATAAAATCGGACCGATATCGTATAAAATTACTGCGGTAATCGCACTTATTAATTTCATCGTAATGGCAATAGCACCGGAAGTATTGGCTATTCTTGCGCCCTCAAGTTATTCAAGCGCACTATGGGTAATCCCGCCGGTTACAGCAAGCGTATTCTTTATTTTTATGTATGATTTGTTTGCTTCATTTCAATTCTTCTTTAAAAAGACAAAGCTTGTGGCCGTGGGATCATGTGCAGGTGCAGTATTAAATGTTATTTTAAATGCGATTTTTATTCCGATTTTCGGTTATATTGCCGCCGGCTATACAACATTGGTTTGTTATGGTTTGTTTGGCGTGCTGCATTATTTCTTCATGCGGCAAATGTGTAAAAAATATTTGGACAACTATAAAGTGTATGATGGGAAGATTATTTTCGGAATAGGTTTTTTGCTGATCATTGCTATGTTTGTCATGCTGATGTTATACAAGTTCAGAATTATCAGATATTGTATTTTGGGTATCATAGCAATTTTCCTGTTGCTGAAAAGAAAAGCCATACTGGCACTTTTCAACGACATTAAATAGAATACGGAAAAGTTTGTGAAAATTATTGTATCCTCAGCGTCGTGGTCTGTGATTACGGATTATATAAAAGAAACGAGGTATTAATATGGATAGAACAGAGATTAGAAAATATCAGCTAACGCAATTGGGCATTCTTGCTGATGTTGATGAAATATGCAAGCAATTGCATATTAATTATTATTTAATAGGCGGAACTTTACTGGGTGCGGTAAGACACGGGGGATTTATTCCTTGGGATGCAGATGTGGATATCGCAATGAAACGGCGTGATTATGAAACTTTCAGACGTTATTGGGAGAGTCTGAAAGACGAAACGCGATATTTCTATCAGCACTATACAACTGATTCAAAGCATAGAGCTCCTCATGCTGTTTTGCGAATTAAGGGGACGCACGTAACAGTTACAAATATCAAATCAACAAACTTCTCAAAAAACGACGGCATTTTTCTGGATATATTCCCCTTGGATTATGCTCCGAATGATGAGAAAAAGCAACGGCAGCAGGCACGATATATTAAATTTATTAAAAAAATGATTTATTATAAGAGCGGAACGATCAACAGCAATAATTCCTCGTTGAAAAAAATAATTAAAAAGTTTTTGCAGCTGTTGCTTTCCCCAATCGGTTTTAGATTTCTTTCGGAAAAAATGGATGGGATAATGCAAAAATACAATGATAATTCTTCCGGGTATCTTGTAAGCATGGGGAGTCATTATTCGTATCAAAAGCAACTGATGAAAGAGGAAGTATACGGTGATCCGGTTCTTTTGAAATTTGAAGATAATCTATATTATTGCCCGGAAAAAACGGACGCCTATTTATCACAATTGTACGGTGATTACATGACGCCGCCCCCGGCAAAAGATCAATTCGGATATTTTGAAAACATAAATGTCGATTTCGGAGAAAAAACGGTTTAAAAACGAATACGGATTGAAATATTTTTTATAAAAGTCAAGGAGAAAAAGTATGATAATCGGTTATACGACAGGCGTATATGATATGTTTCATATTGGGCATTTAAACGTAATACGCAGAGCAAAGGAACTGTGTGATTATCTGATAGTTGGCGTTAGCACGGATGAATTGGTTCAACATGAAAAAAACAAGACACCGGTGATTGCGTTTGAGGAACGGATGGCCATAGTTGAAGCTATAAAATATGTCGATATGGTTGTGCCGCAGGCTGATAAGAATAAAATGGCAGCTTGGGAAAAATATC
>JAZUFP010000036.1:0-3175 GCA_045640765.1 Acutalibacteraceae bacterium | reverse complement strand
TTTTTGGAAGCCGGTATTTTTGTCGGCGTCGTCGGCAGAAACTCCGCGGAAAGCGTGGCATATTTCATTCTTTCGATCATTCCGGCAAAATTTGCCGTTGCCGTGCTGTTCATCGTTGCGTGTCTGGTCTCGCTCGCTATGGGTACTTCGGTCGGAACGATCACCCTGATCACCCCGATCTCGATCGCCGTTGCCAACGCTTCTGGGTTTGCCGCGCCGCTGTGTATCGGCGCGGTTGTCGGCGGTGCCATGTTCGGCGATAATCTGTCGTTTATTTCGGACACGACCATTGCCGCCTGCAACGGACAGGGTTGCCCGATGAAATCGAAATTCAAAGAAAATTTCTGGATCGCGCTGCCCGCGGCGATCGTTTCGCTGGCGCTGTTCGTCCTGCTTTCGATCAAGAGTTACAGCGGCGGTGTGATCTTGGAAAAATACAATCTGGTAGAGATCATCCCCTATATTCTCGTTCTGATCGGCGGTGTGATCGGCATCAACGTTTTTGCCGTGCTGCTGGCGGGTATCCTCAGCGGTGCCGTGATCATGCTTGCCACCGGTGCCGTTGCCCCGACCGATCTGATCACCAATATGGGTACCGGTGCCGCCGGTATGTTTGAAACCGCAATGGTCGCAATACTCGTTTCCGCGATCTGCGCGCTGGTCCGTGAATACGGCGGATTTGACGCTTTGCTCAACTTTATCAAAAAAGTTTTCAAGGGAAACCGCGGCGGGCAGGTCGGTATGGGCTTGCTGGTCGGCGCAATGGATATTGCAACCGCCAACAACACCGTCGCCATCGTCATGGCCAACCCGATCGCCAAAGAAATGTCGAAAGAATACGGCATTCGCAGCAGCAAAGCCGCGTCGATATTAGATACGTTTTCCTGCATTTTCCAGGGCGTTATCCCCTACGGTGCGCAAATGCTGGTAGCCATCAGCGCGGCCGGTGAACTGGGACTGACGATCAACGCGTTCCAGATCATGAAGTATCTAATCTACCCGTATATGCTCCTGATCAGCGTTCTGTTTTTCATTTTCTTTATCGGCAACAAAAAGTCCCGGCAGGAATAATCGGCTTGACAACAAAAAACGGTCAAAAGGAACAGAACCGTTCCTTTTGACCGTTTTTTTTGCGTCCAAAAGCCGTTTATTTATAATATTTTCCGATCCCGCCGAACCCCGTGATCAGTTTGTTCGCGTGCGTTTTGGCAAGAAAACTGTCAAGCCGTTTTCTGAATTCTTCCGGGCGTTTGCGGGCGGCGTCGATATACGCCACACGGATCCTTTTATAGGATTCCGAAAAGTTCCGGTAATTCTTCCACGCGATCTCATCCGCGCGGACCGCGTCAAGGATATCCTGCGGAAAAACGTATTCCGCCTCGATGACCTTTTCGACCGACGGCCGGACTTTCGGGTGGATCATACCGTGACGGTCCAGCCAGATCAGCCGTTCGATATTCGGTCTGGAATAGTAGCCGAAATCCTTTCTCGGGGTAAAGCGGCGGATCCCGTGGGTTTCGTCAATATGCCCGGTCGTGCTGTCGATCCATCCGAAACAAAGGGCTTCCTCCACGGCGTCGTTATAGGAGAGCGCCGCTTCGCCCGAATCCCTGGTCGGGAACACGAACCATATTTCGTTTTTGGTTTCAAAGTTTTCGGAAAGCCATTGCCGCCATTCGTTCCGGTCACTTGTGTAAAACGTTTCTTTATGTTTCATTCCGATCTGTTTCCCCGGCGGCTTTTTATAAATACCGCATGATTTCTCCGGCGCTTTCAAAAACGTAATCCGGGCGGTCTTCGGAACGGTCCAGTACCGCTTGTGTGGTTTCGCCGCTCATGACCAGAACGGTCACGCATCCGGCATTGATACCGCTTTTGATATCGGTATAGATGCGATCCCCCACCACCGCGGTACGGTCGGGGGCGGCACCCATTTTTTCCATGGCAAGCTGCGGCATCAGTGCCTGCGGTTTGCCGATGACCGTCGGTCGTTTGCCCGTAGCGTTGAAGATCATGTCACAAACACTGCCGCAATCAGGCACAAAACCGTATTCCGTCGGGCAGACGTAATCGGGATTGGTGGCGATATACGGCAGATCCCGCGCGGTCAGCAGGCGGCTGACGTCATCCAGTTTTTTGAAGGTCAGCTCGGTGTCGTTCCCCATAATGACGGCATCGACAGCGGAAAGATTTTCGGTGACCGGAAAGCCGTTGCTTTCCAGTTCTTGTTTCAGTGATTCGGTACCGCAGACGTACAGACGCGCGGCAGGATGATATTTTTTCAGATAATACACCGTCGCCTGCGACGAGGTCATAAAATCGTCATAGCAGGACTCGATCCCCAGCCGTTTCAGTTTTTCCACGTACGCCGAAACGCTTTTGGAAGAATTGTTGGTCATAAACAGATACTGTCCGCCGCTTTGCCGTATTTTTTCAAGCAGTTCTTTTGAAAAATCAAACAGCCGGTCTCCCAGATACAGCGTTCCGTCCATGTCAAACAGATATAAGTTTACGCGTTTTAAGATTTCTTCTTTCATAATCTTTCATACCCCTATTTTACTGTACTTATCATACACGCCGTTCTTCTGTTTGTCAATTCTCTTTCTCCCCGTTCGCCGCAGGCGAATAAAAAAGTTTGTATTTCCCGGTATAATATGCTATAATTATTTTTAATAACGTTAATATTCAGAAATTTATTCTTTTTTTGATTCCGGCATTGTTCGGTTGCCTTCCCTTTTCGGCAAACATCGTTTTCGACGGAACGACCCATACCGGAACGACGTACAGTTTTGTTGTCCAATGATCCCCGCCGAACGCATTGACACGATCGACCGCTTGTGGTATCATCGGTATATGATTTTGCGGTGAAATATCTGCCGCGCGCCAACTTGAAAGGAGCACGCCATGCCTATTGAAAAAATGCCCGATCCCTCCTACACAGGGAAAGAAAACGCCGCGATCTTACAGGAACTCTGCGACCGCGGAGGACGGATCGAAATTTCCAAAGCCGGTATCTATGATCTGGACCGGACCGTTTTACTTTCTTCCGATACCGAACTGGTCTTCGGAGAAGGGGTAACGATCCGCCGCCGGCGGTGCAAAGAACCGGACGTTTTATCCGATTACGTTCTCGTGAACCGCGGCGCGTTCACACATACTTATGACAGCAACATCA
>JAZUFP010000035.1:0-5291 GCA_045640765.1 Acutalibacteraceae bacterium | reverse complement strand
GGGACGGTAGGTTCCAGGCATAAAATCGGAATGTCGGAATTGAATTCCCGTACCGCCAGCGCTTCGTCGGCGGTGGCGACCGCCAGATAATTGATGCCACCCGCGATCAGTGCGTTGACAACGTGGAATCCGTGTCCGTAGGCGTTTCCTTTTACAACACCGAAATAGTATTTGAAATCGGGATAATGATCCCGAATGTTCCGTACGTTTTCGGTCAAAACGGTTTCGTTGATCTTAGCGTAAGTGTTTCGGTACATTTTAATATCCTTTCGTCAGTTGCGCCGGCGTGAAACCATGGTCAGCAGCCGCAAAAGCTGGGCAACCGAAGTAATGACGGCGGCAACGTAGGTCATGGCGGCGGCAGTCAGCACTTTCCGTGCGCCTTTGACCTCGTCGTCGGCAGTCAGCAAATTGTAATTTCTGATAACATCGATGGCACGGTGCGAGGCATTGAATTCGACCGGCAGCGTGACCAGCTGAAACAGTAAAACGGTACTGAACAGAATAATACCGACGTATGCCAGCAGATCGGAACCGAACAGCAGTCCGATCAGCACAAGCGGTATGGAGATCCGTGAACCGAAATTGCATACCGGCAGAATGGCGCCGCGGATTTTGATTGGAACGTAATTCTGTGCGTGTTGGACGGCGTGTCCGGCTTCATGCGCGGCGACACCGACCGCGGCGATGGTCCGGCTGTCGTATACCGAGTCGGATAACCGGATCACGTTGGCGGTCGGATCAAAATGATCGGTCAGTTCACCGGCGACCCGCTCGATCCGTACGTTGTAAACGCCGTTCAGTTCCAGCACACGGCGAGCGGCATCGGCACCGCTTAAAGTACAGAATTTCTGAGAATATTTAGAAAAAGCGGATTTGACTTTGATTTGCGCGAACAGGGAAATCAGCAATGCAGGGAGCATAAAAAGAATATAGGTGCCGTAATAATCCAAACCGTAAAAATGCATAATAGTCCTCCGAATTCAAAATATACCGATTTTTAAGTATACCTCAAAACCGCCTGCTTATACGTTAAAGCGGAACAGGACGATATCGCCGTCCTGCATGACGTATTCTTTGCCTTCGCTGCGTACCAGTCCTTTTTCTTTGGCGGTCACCATATTGCCGCCGCAGGTGTTGATGAAATCGTCAAAGGCGATGACTTCGGCACGGATAAAACCGCGCTCAAAGTCGCTGTGGATCTTGCCGGCGGCCTGAGGCGCTTTGGTGCCCGCGGTGATGGTCCACGCGCGGACTTCCGGTTTGCCGGCGGTCAGATAGGAGATCAGACCCAACAGACGGTAACAGGTTTTGATCATGCGGTCCAGTCCCGAACGTTCCAGACCGAGTTCCGAAAGGAACAGGGCCTTATCTTCATCGTCAAGATTGGATATTTCCGCTTCCAAAGCTGCGCAGATCGGCAAAATTTCCGCTTTTTCGGTTTCGGCGATCTTCTTTACCGTATTGTAATGGGCGTTGCTTTCAATGCCGCCGATAAAATCGTCCTCACTCATATTGCAGGCGTAAATGACCGGCTTTGCGGAAAGCAGCGGCGTGGTATCCAGCACTTCCTGCTCGGTATCGCTGTTGATATCAACGGAACGTGCCGGCAGACCTTTTTCAAGATGTTCGTTCAGCCGGGTCAGGAAATCCACTTCCGCCGCCAGACTTTTGTCGCCCTTCATGGCTTTCTTCGCGCGGTCCAGACGGCGGCTGACGATTTCCATATCGGAAAAGATCAATTCCAGATTGATGGTTTCAATATCCCGCGCCGGATCGACCGAACCTTCAACGTGGATCACGTCGGTGCCTTCAAAACATCGCACAACGTGAACGATGGCATCCACTTCACGGATGTTTGCCAAAAACTTGTTGCCCAAACCTTCACCTTTGGAAGCGCCTTTGACAAGACCTGCGATATCGGCGAATTCAATGACCGCGGGGGTGAACTTGTCCGGGTCGTAAATTTCCGCCAGTTTTTCCAGACGTTCGTCCGGCACGCTGACCATGCCGATGTTCGGCTCGATGGTGCAGAAGGGATAGTTTGCAGACTGTGCGCCCGCGTTTGTGATCGCGTTAAAAAGTGTGGATTTGCCGACGTTGGGCAAACCGACCATACCTAATTTCATAATACATCCTCCAAAAGGCAAAATCTGCCTTATAATTATCTTGATTATTATATATTTTTTTGTAACATTTTACAAGCGTTTATATAAAAAAATTAAAAAATATTTCAAAAATACTTTTCAAAAACTGAAAAATATAGTATACTATAAAATAGCGTAATTTCGCTCTATTTCAAATTTGCTGAAAGGAAGTAGGATCTATGCGAAGTAACTACACCGTTTCGCTGGAAAAGATCATGGAAGAATTTTCGCTGGAAACGATTTTTCTTCCCGGGAACGCCGCAGATGTTTTGATCGCTACCGCCGAAATCAACCGACCGGGGTTGCAGATGGCGGGTTATTATGAATTCTTTGATGCTGACCGGATTCAGATCATCGGCATCAGCGAGGACAGTTTCTTAAAACGCTTTACCGAGGAAAAGGCAGTTGCCCGACTGGAAGAGTTTTTCTCGAAAAAACCGCCTGCCGTGATCGTGGCGCGGAATCTGCCGATTTCCGAATCCTATATCAGGGCGGCCGAAAAATACGGGGTCGCGTTACTGCGCACCGCCGAATCCACTTCGGATTTCACATCGGCGCTGATCGCTTATCTGAATCTGCATCTGGCACCGCGCATCACCCGTCACGGTGTTCTGGTCGAAGTGTACGGTGAAGGTATTTTACTGCTGGGTGAAAGCGGCGTCGGTAAAAGTGAAACCGCTATTGAACTGATCAAGCGCGGACACCGTCTGATCGCGGATGACGCTGTGGAGATCCGCCGCGTTTCCAATAAATCGCTGGTCGGCAACGCGCCCGATAACATCCGTCATTTCATCGAACTTCGGGGGATCGGCATTATCAACGCCAGCCGTATTTTCGGCGCCGGCGCGGTCAAACTGACCGAAAAGATCGATCTGGTCATCAGCATGGAACCGTGGGACAGCAATAAAACCTATGATCGGATCGGGTTGGATAATCAGACCACCAGTATTTTAGGCCTTGATATTCCGTCTTTGACCATTCCGGTTCAGCCCGGACGAAATCTTGCGGTAATCATCGAGGTCGCCGCCATGAACAGCCGTCAGAAAAAACTCGGCTATAATGCGGCACAGGATTTGTTACATCGTTTGGGTATGGACGATCAGGGAACTGACGTGCGTACCGAAGAACTTTATTAAAATATAAGGAGAAATTAAAATGTACAGAGTTGGAATCGATTTAGGCGGAACAAATATTGTTTCGGGTGTGGTGAATGAAAAGTTCGAAATCGTCGGCAAAGGAAAGGTAAAGACCTCTTTCCCCAGACCGATGAATGAAATTGTCGATGATATGGCCAAAACCGTTTATATGGCGGTGGAAGATGCCGGACTGACGCTGGATGATATTGATGCGTTCGGCATCGGCGCGCCGGGATCGATCGATCCGGACAACGGCATCGTTGTTTATTCCAACAATCTCGGCTTTTTTGATCTGCCGCTGTGTGAGGAACTGAAAAAACGTACCGGCAAGGAATTTTTTGTTGAGAATGACGCCAATGCGGCCGCGTACGGTGAATATATTGCCGGCGCGGGGAAGGGAACAAAGAATTTTGTTGCCGTCACGCTCGGAACCGGTGTCGGCGGCGGTATCATTTTGGACGGTAAGATCTATTCCGGCAGCAACCATGCCGGCGGTGAACTCGGTCATACGGTCATTCAGGTCGGCGGCGAATGCTGTACCTGCGGCCGTCACGGTTGCTGGGAGGCCTATGCTTCGGCAACGGCGCTGATCCGTCAGACCCGTCAGGCAATGGAACGTTATCCGCACGGGCTGATGTGGGAACTCTGTGAAAATTCTCTCGATAACGTCAGCGGCAGAACCGCGTTTGAAGCGATGCGCCGCGGCGATCCGATCGGGCGCATGGTCGTAGACCGTTACTGCGAATACGTTGCCGTCGGTATTGCTAATATCGTAAATATTTTCCAACCCGACGTTGTGTGCATCGGCGGCGGTATTTCCAACGAGGGCAAGACCCTGACCGACCCGATCTGCGTGTTTGTCGAGGGTGAAAACTACGGTCGTTATATGACGAAAAAGCCGGAGATCCGACCGGCAACACTGGCCAATGATGCCGGCATCATCGGTGCCGCGTATCTTTGCGAATTGTACCGTAAATAAAGAAGAACGGGGGATTCCCTTTTGAAACAGTTTTTGGAAATTCTGGAACAGAAAAATATTCCTTTTGCATTGCAGGAACCGATGGGCAGACATACGTCTTTCCGCATCGGCGGAAATGCCGATGTTTTTGTCAGCGTGTCTTCACCAGAACAGCTGAAAACCGTTCTTTCGGCGGCAAAAGAATACCGGGTACCGACCTTTTGTCTGGGACGCGGATCCAATCTGCTGGTTTCGGATGACGGGATCGATGGTGCCGTGATATCGCTGGGTGAGATGTGCGAGATCCACCGCAACGGGAACCGTGTCACCTGCGAAGCCGGAACGCCTTTGTCCGCCCTTTGCCTGTTCGCGCGGGATGAATCGCTGTCGGGTCTGGAATTCGCTTACGGTATTCCCGGCAGTGTCGGCGGTGCGCTGTTTATGAACGCGGGCGCTTACGGCGGCGAAATGGCGCAGGTCGTTACCGCGGCAATAGCCATTGATCCGGACGGGGAAGAGCATATTCTGATGGCGGATCAGATGGAACTTGGTTATCGGACCAGTATCTTTCGTGAAAACGGATGGATCATCACCTATGTAACGGTCGAACTGGTGCCGGGAGACAGGGCGAAAATCACCGAAAAAATGGAAGATCTGATGGGACGCCGGAAAGCAAAACAGCCGCTGGAATTTCCCAGTGCCGGCAGTACTTTCAAGCGCCCGACCGGATTTTTTGCCGGTGCGCTGATCGAAGAAAACGGCCTGAAAGGCGCCGCGGTCGGCGATGCGCAGGTCAGCGAAAAGCACGCCGGGTTTATTATCAATCGCGGCAATGCTACCGCAAAAGACGTTCGCGGACTGATTGCTCACGTTCAGGACGTCGTGCGGCGTGCCAATGGGGTAACGCTGGAAACGGAAGTGATTTTTGTCGGCCGGCAATCAGACGATTGAATACGCAAAGGGGGCGCGAACGGTGTCGTTTTGTGCTGATATCAAAAATGAA
This sequence comes from Acutalibacteraceae bacterium, assembly GCA_045640765.1. GTDB lineage: Bacteria > Bacillota > Clostridia > Oscillospirales > Acutalibacteraceae > UBA737. The sequence continues at coordinate 47 of JAZUFP010000035.1, read as the reverse complement.
TTGACCGCGATCCGTACACCGCAAGCACTGCGCCGACCGCTGACTTA
>JAZUFP010000034.1:0-8195 GCA_045640765.1 Acutalibacteraceae bacterium | reverse complement strand
GAGCCCGACTTCGGCAAAACACGTGCTGGACGATCTGGACGGAAAAATTGACGCGGTATTGACGGCGGGTGATTGTACCGTCGGGGTCGAATCCACCGTTATTACCCTTGCGACCGATCCGCCGCGGTTACTGCGACCGGGTGCGGTAACGGTAGAGCAACTGCGTGAAATACTGCCGGATATCGTAATCGACCCGGCCGTTTTGGTACAACCTGAGGAAAACGCACGTGTGGCGTCTCCGGGCATGAAATATAAGCATTATGCACCGACGACCGAAACTTTTTTGGTGGAAGGCACCGCGGATGATTTTGCCCGCTTTGTAAACGCCCGGCAGAATTGTGCCGCCGTTTGCTTTTCGGAAGAAGAGGAACTGCTGACTGTTCCGACGTTATGCTACGGCAGCGGAAAAGATGAAGCAACACTGGCACGCGAGGTTTTTCAGGTTTTGCGGCGCGTCGATGCTTTGGATGTTGAAAAGGTTTATGTTCACGCACCGTCAAAATCCGGTGTCGGACTTGCTGTTTATAACCGCCTGATTCGTTCGGCGGCATTTCGGGTGATAAAGTTATGAGTATATTGATTGGATTGACCGGTCCTACCGGCGCGGGGAAAAGCAGTATGGCTGTTGTCGCGCGGAAATTCGGTGTCAAGGTTGTGGACTGTGATCTGTTGGCGCGCGAAGCCGTGCTTCCCGGAACGGACGGATTTGCGGCACTGCAAAAAGCGTTCGGATCGAAAATCGTGAAAGCCGACGGGACGCTGGACCGAAAAGCTTTGGCGGCGGAAGCTTTTTCCGCACCGCAAAAAACCGAATTGTTGAATCAAACATTGCTGCCGCATATCGCGGCTTTGGTCAAACGGGAATTAAATGCCGAAAGGGTACTTTTGGACGCGCCGACGCTTTTTGAAAGCGGATTGGATGCGCTGTGCGATCAAACCGTTGCGGTTTTGGCGGATGAGCGTAAACGGCTGGCAAGAATCACCGAACGGGACGGCATTTCGACCGAAGAAGCAAAACTTCGCATGAATGCCGGTAAACCAAATGCGTATTATATAGAACGGGCAGACCATATTTTATATAACAATGACGGACCGATCGCGTTTGAATTTGAAGCGGCCGGTTTGTTGAAAACAATTTTCGGAGGGAACTGAAATGGCAGAAGAAAAAAGCGCAAGCGTACAGCTGAAAGAAAAACTTTTTAATCAACGGAAAAACGGCAGATTGGTCGCGGATGAAGCGACTTTGCAAGCGGCAAATGATTATTGTGAAGATTATAAATGCTTTTTGGATAATGCTAAAACCGAACGGGAAGCGGTGAAAACCGCCGTTCGCATGGCAGAAGAAAGCGGATTTGTTCCGTTTGAACGCGGGAAAGCGTATCGGGCGGGAGACCGTGTCTATGTCAATAACCGCGGAAAGACGGTCGCCTTTATCGTGTTCGGAAAAGAAACCGTGGAAAACGGTGTCAATATCACGGCGGCGCATATTGATTCGCCACGTCTGGATCTGAAACCGAATCCGCTGTATGAGGAATTGGAGCTGGCGTTGTTCAAGACGCATTATTACGGCGGGATCAGAAAATATCAGTGGCCGACAATTCCGTTGGCGCTGCACGGTGTGTTCGCCAAAAAGGATGGTACGGTTGTTGAAGTTTCGGTCGGGGAACAGGCGGATGAACCGAAATTTGTCATCAACGATCTTCTGCCGCATCTTGCGGCGGAACAGTCTAAACGGACGCTGTCGGACGGGATCAAAGGGGAAGAACTGAACGTTCTGATCGGCAGTCATCCGTTCAAAGACGATGCCGGCAGTGAATTGGTGAAACTGAATATTCTGAAATTGCTGAATGAAAAATACGATATCGTGGAAGAGGATTTCCTTTCGGCGGAATTGGAACTGGTTCCGGCGTTCGGTGCCTGCGATATCGGTTTGGATCGTTCCATGATCGGTGCATACGGTCAGGATGACCGTGTGTGTGCTTATCCGGCGTTGACCGCGATTCTGAATGTTGAAATACCTGAGCGCACTGCGGTTGCCATTCTGACCGATAAAGAAGAAATCGGCTCCTGCGGCAATACCGGTCTGGAATCGGATTTCCTGCGCTTCGTCATTGAAGACCTCGCCAAGACGCAGGGCGGCGACGGTACGGTCGCTTTGCGTCATTCGAAGTGCCTTTCCGCCGATGTGAACGCTGCGATGGATCCCACTTTCCAATCACCGTTTGAACGTCGGAACGCTTCACTGCTGAATTACGGTGTGGTGCTGACTAAATACACGGGCGCCCGCGGTAAGGCGAGCACGTCGGACGCTTCCGCAGAATATACCGCGCAGATCCGTGCGATGATGGATCGTGAAAGCATCATCTGGCAGACCAGCGAACTGGGCAAGGTGGATGAAGGCGGCGGCGGAACGGTCGCGATGTATATTGCTAATTTGGGCGTTGATGTCATTGATCTCGGCGTGCCGGTTCTTTCGATGCACGCACCTTTTGAAACCACGGCTAAATTAGATGTATATATGTGTTACCGCGCAATGTACGAATTTATGAAATAAAAACAGCATTTTATGATAAAAAACGGCTCTGTACTCCCGAATGTGGGAGTGCAGGGTCTTTTTTTATGCTTTTTCTCAAAAAAATTGCAAAAAACAGAAAAAAACACTTGATTTTTAATGATTGTGGTATTATAATCTAAACAAGTGGTATGAAATGTGTTAAAATCCCATGTAGGTGTAGTAAAGTGGGATGAATAGAGGTGAGAGGATATGTTGTACGGCAGTTATGATCATACGTTGGATAAAAAAGGGCGTGTCAGCATACCCTCGAAGCTTCGTGATATATTGGGCGAAAACTTTATGATCTGTCCCAGTCTGCAAGGTCGCTGTCTTTCGATATACTCCAACGACGAGTGGGGAAAACTGGTTGAAAAAATCGGGCAGCTTCCGCTTTCCAAATCGGCGGACGTTAAGCGCACGATTTTCGGTAATGCCTTCAATGTGGAACTGGACAGTCAGGGCAGAATCTTGGTGCCGGCGGTTTTGCGTGAATACGCTTCGTTGGATACCAACGTGCATTTTGCCGGTGTGGATACTAATCTGGAACTGTGGGATGCCGAACTTTGGAATGAGACCAAGGCGAAGATTTCCCCGGAATCGATTGCTTCCTTGCTGGAAGATCTGAATTTCTGATATGGAATTTAAACATATTCCGGTTTTGTTTCACGAAACCGTTGACTCTTTACAAATCAAACCGGACGGTATCTATGTAGACGGTACGGTCGGCGGCGCCGGTCATTCTTCCGAGATCGCGCGTCATCTGACCACCGGACGGCTGATCGCATTAGACCGTGACCCCGAAGCGGTCGCGATCGCAAAAGAACGTCTGCAAGGTTTGCCTGCAACGGTCATTCAAAGTAATTTCAAGGAAATGGACAAGGTCTTGAATGAACTTGATATTCCGTCGGTTGACGGGGTGTTGCTGGATCTTGGCGTTTCTTCATACCAGTTGGATAACGGCGACCGTGGTTTTTCTTATCATAAAGACGCACCGCTGGATATGCGTATGAGCATGGAAGGACCAACCGCCGCTGATCTTGTGAATGATTTATCGTCAGAACAACTTGCGGATATATTTTACCGCTACGGGGAAGAAAAGTTTTCCCGCAGCATCGCGGAAAATATCATCCGGGAACGGGCAAATAAGCCCATTCGGACCACTGCCGAACTGGCCGAACTGATCACGGCATCCGTTCCGGCGGCCGCCCGACGGGACGGGCATCCGGCACGCAGAGTCTTTCAGGCGTTGCGTATTGCCGTGAATGGTGAATTGGATAGTCTGAACGAGGCGATGGATCGGGCTTTCGACTGTTTGAAGTCCGGCGGCGTTTTGTCCATTATTACCTTCCATTCGTTGGAAGACCGTATGGTGAAACAACGTTTTAAAACTTATTGCACGGGATGTATCTGTCCACCGGATCTGCCGGTTTGTGTCTGCGGAAAGAAACCGCGCGGTGAACTGGTATTACGCAAACCTGTGGAAGCGTCGGAGCAGGAACTGGCGGAAAACCCGCGCAGCCGCAGCGCGAGATTGCGCGCAATAAAGAAACTTTGATTTTGAGGAATAACAGGGGAGGCAACTCTGATGAATAATATGAAATATTACAATGATTCCTTGGCGTATGATTTTGAACGTTTTATGCCGCGCACACAACCGCGTGAGCAGGACAACATTGTAAAACTGCCGACGAAAAAAGCGGCCGCTTCTCAAAAGAAGGCGACCCGTCAGCTTTCGGCGTACGCGACTGTTTTGCTGCTGGCTGTGTTTATGTTGGCGGCATTCTGCGGCAATATCGCTTTGCGCTTGCGGATCAACGAGGTTTCAACGCAAATTGCAGACGCGAAGAGCGAACTGACCGCTTTGCAAAGTGAAGAAACCGCGCTTGAAGTAGAGGTTGACCGTCGTATTTCCTATTGCAATATTGAACAGGAAGCCAAGAAACTCGGCATGGTCAAACGCAGCAAAGAACAAGTACATTACATTTCCGTAAATGATAAAAACGCCGCTTTGGTCGGTGATCAGGTCATCGTTTCCGACGCGGATTGATGTATAGTTGTTTTTGCGGGGAAATATAATTATAATATTGAATATGTAACGAGAGTTAAGACAAAAGTTTTAACTCTCGTTTTGGGCATAAAAAAGGGTATTAAAAATGCGGATTCGGGAGTGAGCTTTGTGGATAACAGCGCCGGAAAAAGAATGACGAGGCGAATGATCTTTGTGACACTGATGCTGATTTTGGTGATGGTGGTCGTTACCTTTTCCCGTTTGATCCAGATCATGATCGTAAAAGGGGAACATTATCAGACCCTGGCTTCCGAACAGCAATTATACGATAACCTGGTTACGGCTCCACGAGGGGATATCTATGACCGCAATATGAATTTGCTGGCGACCAGTGCCACCGCTTGGACGGTGTATCTGACCCCGAACGGTATCAACATATTGGAAGACGAGGCCAAAGCTGAAAAAATACGTGAAACGATCGCGAAAGGCCTTTCCGAAATCCTGAAACTGAAATATAAAGATGTCTATGAACAGACTAAAAAGGAAAGTTATTACGTTACCGTAAAACGAAAGGTCGATCAGAAGGTCGCGGATCAAGTACGGGAATTCTTGACCGCGGATGAGAATAAGGATTTGAATCTTACACAGTATATCGGGTTGGATAAAACAACTAAACGCTATTATCCGAACGATACACTGGCATCGGCCGTGTTGGGCTTTGTCGGTGATGACGAACAGGGTCTGGCCGGATTGGAAAGTTATTATGACAATGAACTGACCGGCGTTGCGGGACGTGTCGTGGCGGCGAAAAACGCGCGCGGAACGGAAATGACTTTCACCTATAAAAAGGTGGAAGAAGCGCAGGCAGGGCATTCGCTGGTCACGACGCTGGATTCTTATATTCAGTATGTATGTGAAAAGTACCTGGATCAAGCGGTAGAAGTTAACCAAATCAAGGAACGCGGTGCCGCGGTCGTGATGAACGTCAATACCGGTGCGATATACGGTATGGCGGTCAGTGGGGATTTCAATCCGAACGAGCCGTTCAAACTTTCCAAAGCCGATCAAAAAAAGGTGGATCAGGAAACCGATGAAAAGAAAAAGGAAGAACTGCGCAGTGAATTGCTGAACCGTCAGTGGCGTAACAAAGCGGTTTCCGACACCTATGAACCGGGTTCCGTTTTCAAGATTTTTACCGCCTCAACGGCGTTGGAAGAAAATCTGGTATCCATCAACAGCAGTTTTAACTGTAATTACGTTGTTAACGTAGCCGGTCAGGATTACCATTGCTGGAAAGACGGCGGCCACGGCGTCCAGAATCTGAAACAGGCAATCTCCAATTCCTGTAACCCGGCGTTTATCGCGATCGGGCAGAAAATCGGCGTTCATACATTCTGCAAATATTTCAAGGCGTACGGACTGACACAGCCCACCGGTATTGACCTGCCCGGTGAGGCAACGTCAAATTACCATTTGGAAGACAACATGGGAATTATTGAGTTGTCGTCGTCTTCATTCGGTCAAACATTTAATATTACACCGCTTCAAACGCTTTCGGTCGCGGCAGCCGCGGTCAACGGCGGATATTTGGTTCAGCCGCATATCGTCAGCCAGATCATTGACGGTGATAAAAAGGTGGTCAGTACCACTTCAACGGCACCGAAAAGACAGATCATTTCGGAGTCGACTTCATCTACCATGCGCGAACTGCTGGAATTTGTATCGGAAAACGGTGCCAAAAGTTCCATGGTTTCCGGATACCGTGTCGGTGCCAAAACCGGTACATCGCAGAAAGTTTCAAAAATTACTCAAACGGGTAATACTCATATGTATATTGCGTCATGTCTGAATATTGCGCCGATCGATAATCCGGAAATCGCGGTCCTGATCATGCTGGACGAACCGCAGGGGGCATATTACGGCGGTACGATCGCGGCGCCTGTCAGTTCGCAAATTTTGGGCGAGGTTTTGCCGTATCTCGGATATGAGCCGCAGTACAGTGACGAGGAAATCGAACGTATGGCCGTGATTGTGCCCGATGTTAAAGGTACGGCGGTCAGCGAAGCCAAAGCCGGAATCACTACAAAGGGCTTGAATTACCGTGTGGTCGGCAAAGGCGATAAGGTTATACGTCAGCTGCCCGAAAACGGAAGCCGTGTTTTCCGCAACGGAACAGTCGTTTTGTATACCGATAAAAAAGGTGAGGAAACGGTAAACGTTCCGGACTTTACGGGATGTACCGCAACAACGGTGAATGAAATGGCCGCCAATGCCGGATTGAATGTGACCTTCTCCGGCAATACTAACGGCAGCGGATTGAAGGTGGCACGGCAAAGCGTGAAAGCCGGAACTCCGATCAGTGCCGGAACGATCATTACCGTTTATTTCTTAGATGAGAGCAACAGAGATTACGTTGAAGAATAATTACAGCAAAGGAGGCAGTTGTTGTGCTGCTGAAAGATTTATTACCGCAAAATTGCGGCACATTTGCCGGACTTGAAATAACCGGAGTCACCTGCGATTCCCGTGCTGTTTTGCCGGGTTATGCTTTTGTGTGTATTCCGGGTGCGAAAAGTGACGGTCATCGCTATGCCGGTATGGCTTTGGAAAAAGGCGCCGCCGTTATTGTGGCGGAACGCGATACCGGGCTTGAAAAACAAATCATTGTAAATAATACACACGCGACATTTGCGGAAATGAGTGCGAACTGGTTTGGAAAACCGGCCGAAAAATTGCATTTGATCGGCGTGACGGGTACAAACGGAAAAACGTCTGTGACCTGCATGATCAAAAAAATTCTTGAATCGGTCGGGCATAAGGTTGGTTTGATCGGTACGATTCAGCATATGATCGGAGATCAGGTGATCGAATCGCATAACACCACCCCCAGCGCCTATGAATTGAACGAATTGTTTGCGGAAATGGTAAAAGCGGGATGTGACTGGGCGGTTTTGGAAGTTTCTTCACACGCTTTGGATCAATGCCGTGTATATGATCTTGACTTTGAGGCGGCGGTATTTACCAATTTGACGCAGGATCATCTCGATTATCACATTACGATGGAGAATTATCTTGCGGCAAAGAAAAAACTGTTTTCCATGTGCTGTACAGCGGTCATTAACAGCGACGATGAATACAGTGCCGAACTGAAAAAAGATTTGACCTGCAAGGTCGTGACTTATTCATTGCATGATAATTCCACATACAGCGCAAAGGGAATTTATTATCATCCGGCACGGGTGGAATATGAATGGGTTGGTGATAGCGCCATTCAGCATATCTGTGTCAATACCGGCGGAAAATTTTCGGTGTATAATTCGATGGCGGCCATTACCGCCGCGGTTGAGGTCGGAATTCCGGTGAATGATGCGGCCAATGCGATCGCTTCATTGCAGGGCGTCAAAGGCAGAGCGGAAGTGGTGCCGTGCGACCGTGATTTTACTGTGATCATCGATTATGCGCATACACCGGACGGATTAAAAAATATTCTTTCGACATTCCGCGATTGCCCGAAAAACAGATTGATCGTATTATTCGGATGCGGCGGTGACCGCGATAAAACAAAAAGACCGATTATGGGCGGTGTGGCCGTCCGTTATGCCGATTATGCGGTCATCACAAGCGATAATCCGC
>JAZUFP010000033.1:0-6017 GCA_045640765.1 Acutalibacteraceae bacterium | reverse complement strand
CGGCTCCATGATGGCGATCGGTCTGACTTTCCAGGTTGGTTTGCAGGCAATGCTGAATATTTTTGTTGTTACAAATACCATGCCGAATACCGGTATCAGTTTACCGTTTTTCAGCTATGGCGGAACTTCGCTGGTATTGCTGATGTCGCAGATGGGTATCGTCTTATCGATATCACGTGGCGCAAAATTAGAAAAGGGGTAACGAAATGCATATTTTATTTGCCGGCGGCGGAACAGCCGGTCATATCAATCCCGCCCTTGCCGTTGCGGGATATATTAAAGAACGACATCCGGATGCGAAAATCAGTTATATCGGAACGGCGAAAAAATTGGAATCGACATTGGTGCCTGCGAAGGGGTATGATTTTTATACCATTGACGTTGCCGGATTTCAGCGCAAACTGACACCGCAGAATTTGGTGCGCAACGTATCAGCAGTGTATAAAATGTTTGCTTCCACTGTTGACGCGAAAAAACTGTTAAAAGAATTACAGCCGGATCTGGTTATGGGAACGGGCGGTTACGTCAGCGGTCCGGTATTGCGTGAAGCCGCTAAAATGGGATTCAAGACGGCTATCCATGAACAAAACGCTTTTCCGGGCGTAACGACAAAAATGCTGGCCGAAAATGCTGACGCGGTCATGCTGGCAATGCCCGAGGCGGAAAAATATCTGAAATTGAAGAAAAAACCGATCGTTACCGGTAACCCGGTACGAGGTGAATTATTACAGATCACCCGTGCGGAAGCTCGTGCGAAACTGGGACTTGACGAACGCCCCTTGATTCTTTCGTTCGGCGGTTCTTTGGGTGCTCGTCCGATCAACGACGCGGTGACGGGTCTGATCCGCGAATATAGCGGTAACGGAAAATTTTATCATATTCACGGAACCGGCAAGGCCGGCTATGAAACCATGAAAGAGGCACTCGAAGGCGTTGAACTGCCGCCGGAGGTGCGGCTGCGGGAATATATTGATGATATGGACGTTTGCATGGCGGCTGCCGATCTGGTGATCTGCCGGGCAGGTGCTATCACGTTAAGCGAATTGCAGGCCTGCGGAAAACCTGCGGTACTGATCCCGTCTCCGTATGTGGCGGAAAATCATCAGTATCATAATGCCATGACCCTGAAACGGGCGGGAAGTGCCGAAGTGATCGAAGAAAAGGATCTGACGGCGCAATCATTGATCGATACGGTTTCACACCTGATTGAAAATCCGACCCGTTTGGAAAAAATGGCTCAATCGGCGAAAAGTCATGCAATTTCGGACGCGAACGAAAGAATTTACCAGGTTTTAATGCGTTTATATACGAACGCCTGATTGTTTTACGGACATAAATACTCCTTTTGCATAAGATGGATTGTGATTTCAATGCCGCGAAAGGGGTTTTGGTATGGCGAAAATCAGCGTAAAGGGCGGTCGTCGGTTGTATGGGGAATTGTCGGTTCAGGGCGCGAAAAACAGCGTTTTGCCGATATTGGCCGCAACTGTTTTGTGTGACGGCATCAGCGAACTGACCCATTGCCCGGAACTATCCGATGTTAAAAACTCTTTGGCGATTCTGAGTGAATTCGGTTGTCACTGTATAAGTGAGGGCGATTATGTCCGTGTGGATGCGACGGCCGTAAACAACTGTGTCATTTCGGAAGAACGAATGCTCGGAATGCGCTCATCGATCGTTTTTTTAGGCGCGATCCTCGGGCGTGTCGGTTGCTCGGTGATCAGCAGTCCCGGCGGTTGTGAATTGGGGCCACGGCCGATCGATCTGCATTTATCCGCACTTCGTGAAATGGGCGCGGTCATTGAGGAAAACCGCGGCTTTTTACATTGCAGTACGCCGAACGGTTTGCACGGATGTGAGATCCATCTGGCTTTTCCGAGTGTCGGCGCGACCGAAAATATCATTCTTGCCGCCGTGACAACGCCGGGAACAACGGTTATACATAACGCGGCAAAGGAACCGGAAATCAGCGATCTCGCGTTGTTTTTGAATTCAGCCGGCGGTTCTGTTTCCGGATACGGCACCGATACCATAACGGTTACCGGTGTAAAAAAACTGCATTCGACGGTTTACCGGATCATGCCCGATCGCATTGCGGCGGCAACATATCTTTGCGCCGGCGCCATTACAGCAGGTAAAATCCAATTAAACGATATTCGACCCGATCACCTAATGCCGATCCTGACGTCCTTAAAACAGAGCGGATGCGAACTTTCGGTCAAAGGCGACGCGGTGACCCTTAACGCGCCGAAACGGCTGAACCGTGTTCCCGTGGTGCGGACTTTGGTTTATCCCGGCTTTCCGACCGACGCCGGTCCGCTTTTGATCGCAATGCTTTCCAAAGCGTACGGGACATCGATTTTTGTGGAAAATATCTTTGAAAACCGTTTTCGGTACATTGATGAATTGAACCGTCTTGGTACGAATATACGTGTGGAGGGCAGGATCGCCATTATTGACGGTGTATCACGTCTGTCGGGTGCGAATTGCTCCTGTACCGATCTGCGCGGCGGCGCGGCGTTGGTTATTGCCGGTTTGTTTGCGGAAGACGAAACGATTATCGATCACGTGGCGCATTTGTTCCGTGGGTATGAAAAACTGCCGGAAAACCTGGCCGGATTAGGCGCGGAAATTCAGTTGACAGAATAAAAGTTGTAAAGGAAGTTTCGGATGTCACAGCAAAACGATTTTGCCCGCAGACGGGCTGAAAGACAAAAAAGAATCCGTCGACGCCGATTGTTTATCGGTACGGTCGTGTTTTTGATATTTGCCGTTGTCGTTACCGTGCTTTTGGCTTTTACGGTATTTTTCCCCATACAGGAGGTCACCGTGAAAGGGGAAACCCGGTATTCCGAAGAACAGGTCATTGACGCCTGTGAACTGAAACCGCAGGAACAGGTACTTGCCGTAACGGCAAACGGCTTGAAAAAACGTATTCAAAAGACATTGCCATATATTGAAACGGTCAAGATCCATCGGAAACTGCCGCACGGCATTTCTCTTACGGTGAAAGACGCCGATCCGTGGGCGGCCTACCGTTATGATGATAACGGCAGTACACGTTATGCGATCGTGAATGAGGAAAACCGTGTGCTGGAACGCCGTGCCGATTTACCGGAAAATATGGTGATCGTCAGTAAAACTGCGGTATGTGATGGCAACATTGTGACTTTTAAGGATAAGATCACCGCCGATCTGATCCGGCAAATCAGCGATTCCATGCAAACACAGAAATTGGCAGTCAATGAAATCAATATTTCAAGCACTATTGCCATCAAGGTGACGGTGGAAAATCGTTTTATTGTTGATCTCGGCACCTCCGATAATCTGGATAAGAAGACTACCCATTTGGGAGCTATGATCCGTGAGGCGGCCAAAGATGTGACCGGACGTATTGATTTAAGTATGTGGTCACCCGTTAAACCTGAGGGGACCTTCGTTGAAGGGCTGATCGGGGACACAAGCGAAAAGGCAGCTTATCTCGTAAAGGATATATACTATGTTGTCAATGCGGATGACCGTGTGGTCCGCAGTACCGCCGATCAACCGAAAAAACTGCCGATCATTCGCTGTGAAAAAGCATCTTGTACGACCGGCAGGATCGTCAGTATCAAGGATAACGTGACGGCGGCGACTGTGCCGAAAATAATGACCGCATTCAAAAAAGCGAAACTTTCGGTAAAAGAACTGGATGTCAACAACATAAACGGGATCGAGATTAAACTTAAAAACGGTTGTGCTGTAAGATTCGGATCACCGATCGATATTCAGCAGAAAGTCGCATATATAAAAAATAAACTTTCAGAATCGGACAAAGGAACCGTTGGTACATTCGATTTTTCGGGTTGGACAGCACAAAATCCGAGCGGTACTTTTGTTGCCGGGTGACTTTTTTGAAAAAAAAGCAGGTTTTCATAAAAAAAGTATTGAAATTTGAAAAATAATATGATAATATCATTATATTAGCAAAGGTATGCATAAAATTAGTTTACATAATTGACGGAGGAATTGAAATGCCATTTGAAGTTGTAGATGAAATGGAAAACGTAGTTCAGATTAAAGTTGTCGGTGTCGGCGGCGGCGGCGGTAACGCTGTTAACCGTATGGTCGATGCCGGTGTGCGCGGTGTTGAATTCGTTGCGATCAATACCGATAAAGCGGCTTTGTATCTGTCCAAAGCCAATCAGAAAATTCAAATCGGGGACAAGACCACGAACGGTATGGGTGCCGGCGGTAAACCGGAAAACGGCCGTGCCGCCGCGGAAGAATCCCGCGATGAAATCGCTGCTGCCATCCGCAGTGCCGATATGATCTTCATTACTGCCGGTATGGGCGGCGGTACCGGTACCGGTGCGGCGCCCGTTGTGGCTTCTATCGCCAAAGAACTGGGCATTCTGACGGTCGGTATCGTGACCAAGCCGTTTGCTTTTGAAGGGAAAAAACGTATGACACAGGCAGAAGCCGGCATCGCCGCTCTGCGTGAACACGTTGATAGCCTTGTGGTCATTCCGAACGAACGTCTGAAATTTGTTTCCGAGCAGAAAATCACCTTTAAGAACGCTTTTGCCATTGCTGACGATGTTTTGCGTCAGGGTGTTCAGAGCATTTCCGAACTTATCAACGTTACTGCGTTGGTCAATCTTGACTTTGCCGATGTTAAATCCATTATGTTGGATGCCGGTTACGCTCACATGGGTGTCGGTATTGCTACCGGTCGCGACAAGGCGGAACAGGCGGCACGTATGGCAATCACCAGTCCGTTGATCGAAACTTCGATGGACAATGCCCGCGGCGTGATCATCAGCATCACCGGTTCGGAAGATATCGGTCTGGAAGAGGTCGAACTCGCTTCCTCCATCATTGCCGAAATGGCTCATCCGGATGCGACCATTATCTGGGGCGCTCAGTTGGATGAATCGTTGGAAGACACCATCCGCGTTACTGTTGTTGCTACCGGTCTGGGTGCAGATCGTAAGGATGATAATAACGATGATGATCTCGCAAGTATCATCAGAAGTGCTTCTAATGATGACGATGAAGACATGGAAGAAGTTATCAGTTTCTTTAAGAAAGACTGATTGTCAAACATTGATATCAAGCGCTCGGTTTTTACCGGGCGCTTTTACTTTTTTGAAGTGATGTGTTATCTGACTTGCGGGCTTTTACAACCAAATGTATATTTGTACATAACACTTTGTTATTGAAATGAAGATAAAATGGTGTATAATGAATATATACGCTGAATATTTTTGCGTTATTTTGTTAATTTTTCTCAAATCACATAACATGGTGAAGGATGGTTTTGAATGAAAAGAAAAATAATCGGAATCCTGTTGGTGTTCTGCCTGATTTTCAGTACTGTTGCGGCGGTTCCCGCTACGGCGGCAACGACTGCTAAAATGCTGAAATGCGTATTGGGTACTTCTTCGGATACGTCCTTAACACATTACGGTCAGTTCCGAACGCCGACTTTTGAACTTTCTGCCGGAAAGACTTACGACGTTTCGTTTGATTATTTTTTGGACGGTTCGATTAACGGCGGTATGGATTATTCATCAAAATGTTATGCCTTTATGTGCAGTGATGCCAGGGGAGATTTGGGACATCTTGCTGATTCTTCTAACGATAATTTGTCCTACTTTGCTTCGAATGAGCGCCGCCATTTTACCGCAACTTATGTTGCAACCTCAACGCGTAGTGATATGCGTCTTTCTTTGCGTTTTCTTTATGACGGAAATTTGTATCTTGCCAATTTTTCTGTTGTCGAACACGGAGAAAGCACAAACCTTGTAAGCAATAGTGATTTTTCCAGTGGCTTAGCCGGTTATTATTATATCGGCGGTAGCAAACATGGTACGTTCGGCGTAACCGCTACCGGTGATTTTGCAGATATTTACCAGGTCGTTCCGTTTGGTGCCCCACTTGGGGAAGGCGGCGAGGATGAGCCGGACGATCCGGGCGAAGAGAACGATGAGCCGGACAGCAATACGCCGGTTTACCACATAACTACCGAAGCG
>JAZUFP010000032.1:0-7547 GCA_045640765.1 Acutalibacteraceae bacterium | reverse complement strand
AGGCCGTCCGAACCGAAAATAACACCCGGGCGTTTCCGCACACGGTCAGGTCCCTCCAACTTCTGAATACTGTCATTGCCGTATTCCGCTGCTTTGTTTGCCATGTGAATACTCCTTATAAACATTCTAAATCAGTATAATTATACACTATATTTTGTGGTACAGTCAAGAAGAATATCGCTTTTATGGGTATTTTTTTAAGAAAGCGCAAAAAAAGCGACTTCCGAAGAAGTCGCTTTTGAAGCAAAAATTGTTTTTCCTTATTTCGCGGGACGGCTGTCGCGGTAATTACACCACTTGACCCACAGCGGACCGGCGATAAACAGCGAGCTGACGCAGCCGGAAAGCAGGCCTGCCGCCATCGGGATCGCAAAGGTGCGCAGGGTGGTCAGTCCGTAAATTTCGGAAACCACGATGATGGTGATGACCGCCAGAACGGTGGTGACGGTGGTCACGATGTTACGGGTGATAACACCGGACAAGCTCAGATCCATGTTTTCACCGACCGAAAGCTGCGGATTGAGTTTTTTGTTTTCACGGACACGGTCGTAAACAACGATGGTGTCGTTCAGCGAGTAACCCAGGATGGTCAGAATGACCGCCAGATAGTTGGAATCCAACTGCAAGCGGAAGATGATGCAGGTGCAGAAGGTGATCAGAACGTCGAGCACCAACGCGCACAGCGCGGTCAGAGCCGCCGACACACCGCCGATCTTGCGGAAACGGAAGCCGACGTAAACAACGACCAGTGCCGCGGTCAGCAGAACGGCGACCAGACTCTTCGCGAAGAAGGAGCCGGCGATCGAAGCGTTGACCGAGTTGGAGCTGTACAGTTCCATAACGTCATAGGAAACGATGTTGTTTTTCGTGTAATCCGCACCGGTCAGGACCGATTCGACCTGTGTGATCTCATCCTGGCTCAACCAGCGTTTTCCGGCAAAATCAATTGCCAGCGCGTTCTTATCATCGACCGTCTTGATCGCGGCGACCGTGAATTCCTTATCGGTATCGGTCACGAGATCCAACGTGCCGTTCAAAGCTTCGGCAACCTTTTTCGCGTTCAGCTTGCCGGTGTAGGAATAAACGTAGGAATACGGTTTATAAGCGTGCTCGCTTTCGGCGAAAGCACGGTTAAGGCCCTGATAAATATTCTGCTGCTCATCCAGCGACAAAGAGTTATGACCGACGAACGTTACGGTATACGAAGTGGTATTTCCTTTATTCGTGTTGTCGTAAGTCTTGTTTTCGGTAACGGTAAACTCTTTATCGGTAATGGTTTTGGCGACCGCTTCCACGTCAGCGGAAGTGATTTTTTCCGAGCCGGTATAAGCGCAGGTAACAATGGAACCGCCGCTGAAATTGATATCCATTTCAATGCCGGCGATCAGCGCGACGACCAAGCCGATCACAAAAATCGCGGCATAGCAGATGATCGCGATCTTAAAAACTTTTTGAGAATTTATTTTAGCCATTTTTCTTACCTCCGTACAAAGCGGGCTTTCTCAACCATTTCAGTTGAGATACGCTTTTCAGCATATACTTGGAAGCAAGAACGCCCATGATCAGGTTGAAGATAACACCAACCAGTAAGGTATAACCGAACGCGTAGATCGAACCGGTGATGGAGGAGCCGAACAGACTCATCAACGGGGAGAAGATCTTGGCAAGCAGACTGTCCGCCGCGCCGAAGGAGCCCATCAGCACCAACGAAACGATAACGATGGTGACGTTACCGTCGATAATAGCGGAAAGACTGTTTTTGAAGCCGGAATCAATAGCGCCGTCAATGGTTTTACCCTTTTTGAACTCATCACGGATACGTTCCGCGGCGATAACGTTACAGTCAACACCGACACCGACCGACAGGATGATACCCGCGATACCGGGAACAGTCAGCGTGAAACTGCTGGCGTCTTTGAAGAAACCGGAAATGCAGGCGATGGTACCAGCCAGCTGACCGAGCAGAGCCAGCGCGGCAACCACACCGTGCAGGCGGTAACGGGCGATCATCAAAACGCAGACCAGCGCAAAAGCGATCGAACCGGCGATGACCATGACGTTCAGCGCGTTGCTGCCCAACGTCGGCGAAATGATCTGCAACTTACCGCTGTCCGCCTTCAAAGCGAAGGGCAGAGAACCGGCGTTGATGAAATTCGCCAGATCGGCGGCGGCATCCGCGTCTTCCATACCGGTGATCGAAGCGATACCGTTGGTGATGGCGGACTGGACCGTCGGCGCGGATTTCATCTGGTTATCCAGCCAGATCGAGATCTGCTGACCGATCATGCTTTGCGTAGCGGAGGCAAATTTGGATTTTCCGGCACCGGTCAGTTTCAACTGAACGATATAACCGCCGTCATCATCCACACCTACCGAGGCGCTGTCCACGTCTTTCGATCCCTGCAAAATGATCGAATCCGGCTTTTCCAGCGGATTATCGGTCCCTTTACAGAAATAAACGATCGCGGAAGAACCGAGTTTTTCCACCATGGCCTGCGCGTCAAAATCACTTTCACCGGCGGCCCAGGGGAAACGAACGATCACTTCATGTTTGGCATCATCGGTATAAACCTCATGGTCCGTGATTTTTTGCGCGTCCAGACGGTCTTCGATGATTTTCTGCGCGGCATCCATGTCTTCCGCCGTAATGTTCGACGCCGTTTTGTCGGGCGTAAACACGGCTTCAACACCGCCGCTGATATCAATGCCCCAACGGATATCGTTGGCACCCTTGATATAAACTTTTCTGACATCGCCGTAGTAATCGGAGATTCCGAAGAAAGCGGTATACGCCAACAACAGAATCAAAACCAGAATTACAAAAAAGACCGGCTTGCCTACTCTTTTTGATTTCATTGGCAGATCCTCCAACCTTTTGTAAACTATTGGTATATTATACCGAAAAATTCTCACAAAGTCAATCTATATTTGCCGATTTGCGGAATTTTACACAAGAAAAATTGCTTTTGCGCCGAAAATCAGGGGTTTTCCATCAGTTTTTCGAGTGCGGCGAGCCGCACCGACGTGCAAAGTACCACCGACGCGACCTTGATATCCGCCTCGGACGGATAGGACGGAGCGATGCGGAGATTGCTGTCCTCCGGATCGTTTCCGTAAGGATACGCCGCGCCTGCCGGCGTCAGGATCAGGCCTGCGTTGGCACACAGTTCCTCCACCCTTTTGGCACAGCCGGGCAGAACGTACAGACTGATAAAATAACCGCCGCGCGGATCGGTCCACCGGGCAACGCCCGTTCCCGCCAGCTGCGCGTTCATTTCCGTCTTGACCGCCTCGAACTTCGGACGAAGGATATCGGCATGACGGCGCATGTGCGCTTTCAGTTCCGTAAGACCGTGAAGCATCCGCGCGTGGCGCAGCTGATTCAGTTTATCCGGTCCGATGGTCTGGAATTTCAACCGTCCTTTCAACATGGCGACATTATTGGGGCTGGCGGCTTCCACCGCGACCCCGGCGCCCGGGAAGGTGATTTTTGACGTTGACGCGAAAATGATCGGCAGATCGGGATTGCCTGCCTTGACACACTCGTCATACAGATTCAGCAGATGATCGCCCTCGTCATACAGATCGTGTACGGCGTAAGCGTTGTCCCAGAAAATATGGAAATCCCCTGCGGCCGGTTTCAGCCGTGCCATGCGGCGCACGACTTCGTCGCTGTACGTGATACCTTCCGGATTCGCGTATTTCGGCACGCACCAGATACCCTTGACCGCGGGATCCTGCACCAGCGATTCGATCCGGTCCATATCCGGTCCTTCGGCGGACATGGGAACAGGGATCATTTCAAACCCGAAATATTCGGTAATGGCGAAATGACGGTCGTAACCCGGAACGGGACAAAGGAATTTACGGTCTTTGACGTTCAGCCACGGTTCACCGCCCAGGCCGTGCGTCATGCCCTGCGCGATCGTGTCAAACATCATGTTCAGCGAGGAATTTCCGCCGACGATCATCAGATCCGACGGCATTTCGAGAATTTCCCCGAACAGGTTTTTCAGTTCCTGCAATCCGTCCAGACCGCCGTAGTTGCGGCAATCGATTCCGCTGATATTTTTGAAGCCGGTATTATTTCCGACCATATCAAACATCTTTTCGCTCAGATCCATATTATCAAAGCCGGGTTTTCCGCGGGACATATCCAACGAAAGATGCAGCTGACAAAGTTTTTCATACGCGGTTTTGACCGAGGAATACTCGTCCTGCAACTGTTCGGTTGACATTTCAAGATAGTTTGCCATTTCTATACCTCCTTACTAACTAATATAATATAATTCATTTTTTCATTTTTTTCAAGATTTTTTTGCCGCAAAATCAAAAAAACAGAAAACCGCCGTGAAATCCATCACAGCGGTTTCCCGTTTTAAGGGGTTTGAGGAGAGAATTTCTCCGGTTGGAGAAATCATACCGTCGGGGTGCGGCTCCCTCTCGGTACAAGTATAGGATAACCGATATTTTTTGCGTTATTGTGAACGAATTATAAATTTTTTGTTGTGAATATTTTAATTCTTTTCCGTTCATAATAATCACAGTCCATGCAAAGGAGAAAAAATATGAAATATTATGAACCGCCGCGCCCGAAAAAAAGCCGGCGCGGACTTTACGCCGCCGCGGCGTTTGCGCTGGTCGCGGCAGGCGCCGTGATCTGGTATGTGACCGCCGGCGCGAAAAACCGACCGGAAGCCACCCCGGAATTTTCCGTTCCGCAACCGTCATATAACAGCGAAAGCAGCACATATACTGATAGTACACCGCCGGAGACCTCCTCCGACGTTGCGGGAGAAGCGGAAGACGTACCGTACGAATCGGAAGAAGCGCCGGAATCCGAACCGGAAACGGCGTCCGAACAGACCGAAACCAAACCGCAGAAAAAAGAACCCGCCAAACTGACCCGCCCACTGGACGGCAAAGTGTTGAAAAAGTATGATGACAAGACCCTGCAATACTCCGCGACCTACGGCGATCTGCGCCTGCATAAAGGTGCCGATATCGCCGCCGAAGCGGGTGCCGAAGTCATTACCGCGGGTGCCGGCACCGTAACGGGCTGCGAAGAAAACGCTCTGCTCGGCAAAACGGTCACGGTAGACCACGGAAACGGACGGGTGCTCCGCTATTGCGGTCTTGAAAAAGTAGCGGTCGCGCAGGGAGATTCCCTGATCGCGGGACAAACGATCGGCACCGTCGGCAGTGTGCCGGAAGAATGCGCCGACGCGCCGCACCTGCACCTGGAAGCGACGCTGAACGGAAAACCCGTTTCCCCCGATGAACTGTTCTGACATCCTGCCCCCGTCCCATCGTTTAGGGGCAAAAAAACCGACCTTTCGTAAATCTTTCTGCGAAAGGCCGGTTTTTTCATTATTCGTTATGCGGCAATACGGCTTCCAGCCGGTAAATGGGTTGTCCCAGATCGGTGAACCGCTTTTCGTATTCGGTCATGATGTTTCCCTCGAAATCACTGTGATGCAGGTCCAGGGAAACGTTTTGCAGACGGAATCCCGCAAGCGTGAACTGCTCGATCGAAAACTCGAAAAAGTGCATATTATCGGTTTTCTGATGGATCTCGGCGTCGGCTTTCATCAGTCTTTTGTAGATTTCCAGAAAGCCGATATGCGTCAACCGGTGGGAAGCATAGCTGTTTTTGGGAAACGGGCAGGAAAAGTTCAGAAAAATGCGGCTGACACTGCCGGGCAGCAGATGCCGTTCCAGATATTCCGCGCCGCCCTTCAAAAAGCGAAGATTCGGCAGGTCTTCTTTCATGGCCGCCTCGCAGGCGCTGACCAGCACGTTGGGCGTTTTTTCCACCGCGAGCAGGTTGATCTCGGGATGCGATTTCGCGTACTCGACCGCAAACTTTCCCTTTCCGCAGCCGATTTCAAGATATAACGGCTGATCTTTTCCGAACCATTCTTTCAAGTCGATATAATCCTTATTCAATACCGCGGTATTGAAATTGCGGTCATCACAATCGCTGATATACAGCACGTCGGAAACCGCCGACAAACGTTCGGGCAAATGTTTTTTCTTTCTCATGCGCATTAACTATCACCGCAAAACATTATACCAAAAACACGCCGAAATGCAAGCGGAAATTACGCCGCGTTGACCAGCGTATCCAGGATGGCGTTGATATCCCCGACCAGCGCCAGCAATTCCGCCAGCGCGTCTGCCGCTTCTTCCGCACTGGAACGGGCCTCCTCGCTGTAACCGGATGCCGTCATGGCATTGGTCAGGGCGGTAGCGGCGTACGAAGCGGCGCTTTGCGCGTCGGCGGCGACCTGCGCGGCAAGATCACTGTTTTCCGAGCAGGCGCTTTGGGCGGAAAGCACCATACCGTAGACTTCCTGCCGCATTTCGCCGACCTGCTTGACCGCGTGGTTGAGATCGCCCCGTTCGGTAAAACTCATCCGAAGCGGAAAATCCTTAAAATACAGTTCCGCCGGGAAGGTGAACAGACGGGTGCCGCTCTCCTCGCCGTTGTTTTCGCCCGAAATGATCAGGCAGACGCGCAGTTTTCCGCCGGCTTCGGTCAGTTGGGTATCCAGCGTCAGCGAAATATCTTCACCGGTATATTCCAGCGCCGTGCCCGTTACGGTACGGCCGGCACCGTCCACGCAATCGAACCGGTAATACAGCGTATCGTACGAACCGCCCAGCACGGTCAGTTCGTCCGCAAATTCTTCATCCGGCAGGAAAACCAGTTCGGTCGCGCCGTTTTCACCCTGAATGCCGGCAAACTGCGGTGAAAACGGTGTGATACCCTGCGCCGAAAAGGTATATTCAATTGTTCTTAACATTTTGTTCCTCCCTGTACAGTTTCCGCATACGGTCATGAACGGGATCGGAAGCAAACAGTGACGTATAGGAATAAAATACGTACCCCGCCACTGATTTTTCTTCCCGGCAAAGGGCGGCTTCCCGCGGCAGAAGTTCATCGTTATTTTCCCATTCGACCGTGTCGGGGGACTGTTTGGTATTGATTTTATAAGCGGCAAGGCCGATGATCAGACGGACGGTTTCGGTGCGCGGCACCGCCGCCCATTCCGACAGCAGACGGTCAAAGCGGAACGCCGGATCGGGATATTCCATGCCGAAATACAACTGCGGAATGATCCAGTCCACACAACCGTTTTTCATCCACGCGGTCACGTCGGCGTAATACGACGAGCGGTTTTTTTCGACCGATGCCGCCGGACTGACGCTGAAAATCAGCGATCGGTCACGAAATTTTACCGCGGTATAGATCCCGCTGATCAAAGCGTCCACGTTCGCGCGCCGCCAGTCGTCCCGTGACAGCGGCGAGGCGCAGGTCCCGCAATAGGTTTTATAGGACGCCGTGTCAAATGTTTCCGCGTCGGTCGGATAAAAATAATCGTCGATATGGATGCCGTCCACGTCGTAGTTGTCCAGGATCTCACGGACACCGTCCAGAATCAGCCGACGGGTTTTTTCCGAGGCGGGATTCAGATAAATGCCGTTACACAGGCAGATATCGGTACAGTTTTTGTCCTTTTTCAGCCATTGCGCCGCCGGAC
>JAZUFP010000031.1:0-8863 GCA_045640765.1 Acutalibacteraceae bacterium | reverse complement strand
CTTTTGAAGATTTTCAAAAACAATTAGCTATTCGTCAACGCCAATACAACGATTTCCCCATGCGCCCTCTCAACTGGCACTCTCCTAAACAAGTCCTATGTGCTTTTCCCAATGTGTAACACATCATTGACAAACCTACAGCCCTCAATCGGTCATTAAAACCAAAAAACGGACAGAGCGGCAATTCGCCTTTCTGTCCGTTTTGTGATTCTTATAAAACTTTTCCGAGGAAATCCTGCAAGCGGGCGGATTTCGGATGGCTGAACAATTCGTCCGGTGCGCCTTCTTCCATGATGATCCCTTCATCAATGAACAGCACGCGGTCGGCGACCTCACGGGCAAAGCCCATTTCGTGGGTGACGACCAGCATGGTCATACCGCTTTTCGCCAGGTCTTTCATGACCGAAAGCACTTCACCGACCATTTCGGGGTCCAGCGCGCTGGTCGGTTCGTCAAACAGCATGACGTCGGGCTGCATACACAGTGCGCGCACAATGGCGACACGCTGTTTCTGTCCGCCGGAAAGTTGGGAGGGATAGGCGCCTGCGCGATCGGCAAGACCGACCTTTTCAAGCAGTTCCATGGCGCGTTTTTCAGCGTCTGCCTTTGAAATTTTCAGCAGTTTCATCGGCGCGATGGTCATGTTTTTCAACACGGTCATGTGCGGAAACAGATTGAACTGCTGGAACACCATGCCCATTTTCATGCGGTGGACGTTGATATCGACTTTCGGGTCGGTAATGTCGGTCCCTTCAAAGAAGATCTTACCGCCGGTCGGTTCTTCCAACAGGTTCAGGGTGCGCAGAAAGGTCGATTTTCCCGAACCGGACGGTCCGATGATGACGATCACTTCGCCTTTTCTGATTTCGGTCGTAATGCCTTTCAGCACCGAAATTTTTCCGAACGCTTTTTCGAGCGCGTCTACTTTGATGAGTATTTCGTTATCAGTGATCACTCTTACGCAGCCTCCTTTCCAGTTTTCCGACCAGCCAGGTCAGTACGATGACCATGATCAGATACACCGCGGCGACAGTCAGCAGCGGCAGGAAATAAGAATAGGTACGTCCGGCAATGACGTTGCCGGCCTTGGTCAGATCCATAACGCCGACGTAACCGGCGACCGACGTTTCTTTCAGCAGGGCGATAAATTCATTGCACAAAGTCGGCAGGACTGCCTTGAAAACCTGCGGAATGATGATATGTATCATGGTCTGGGCGTAATTGAAACCCAGTGAACGTCCGGCTTCAAACTGGCCGTTGTCGATCGACATGATACCGCCGCGGAAAATTTCCGCAACATAGGCGCCCGAATTGATACCGAACGCGAAAATGCCGACCGGGACACCGTCCTGCGCCGAAACGAAAATAAGAAAATACGAGATCATCAACTGCACGACGACAGGTGTGCCGCGGATGACGGTCAGATACAACCGGCAGATAAAATTCAGTACCGATAAAACGGCATAGCCGAATTTTCCGCGCTGGCGCATGGAAGAACCGTTTTTGTCAAAGGATGAACGTACGGCGGCAACGAAAATACCGATCACCACGCCCAGCAGAAGGGAACCGGCGGTGATTTTCAAGGTGTTCAGCAAACCGTCGATCATCTGCTTGTAACGGTCACCCTGCACGAATACGAAATCGAATTCCTGCGCTAATTCATGAAACAAATCGAACAAGGGGTATTACTCCTTTCCGTATAAAAGCAATAATAAGGGCGGTTTTTCAACCGCCCTTGCCGTCAGTGATTCAATAAATGATCGATCATTCAGCCGGAATGTACTTTTCAACGACCTCTTTGACGGAACCGTCAGCGATCAGTTCTTCCAGTGCTTTGTTGACCTTTTCCTGCAATTCGGTATTTTCTTTCGCGAAGCAGATGGCATAATCTTCGTCGGCATAACTGGTGTCCAGAATTTTCAGACCCTTGTTTGCGGCGACATAGGATTTAGCCGGTTCGTTATCAATGATCACGCAGTCGACCTTACCGCCTTTCAGACCTTCGACAGCCAGACCGCCGTTGGCGTAACGGGTAACGCGTTCCTCGCCGAAATCATCGGTCGAGTAGATGTCACCGGTGGTACCCTGCTGAACGCCGACCTTATAGGTAGCGCCGTCAGCACCCAAATCGTCAACCGATTTGATTTTGCTGTCTTCCGTAACGATGACCGACTGGATGCCCTTGGCATAGGAGGTGGAGAAGCAGACCTTTTTCAGACGCTCGTCGGTAACGGTCATGCCGGCCATACCCATGTCATACTTACCGGTCTGTACGCCGGGGATGATGGAGTCAAATTCGGTGTCGGCGATTTCCAGCGTCAGGCCGAGTTTTTCGGCGATCAGTCCGGCGACTTCGGCGTCGATACCGACGATCTTTTCACCGTCATAGAATTCGTACGGAGGGAAGGAGGCGTTGGTAGCCATCGTCAGCACACCGTCTTTAACGGTCAGGGATTTGGAATCCGCTTTCTCTTTGCCGCATCCGACAAAAGCGAATACCATGGCAAGGCAGAGAACAAGTGCAAATAATTTTTTCATGTTTGTTTCCTCATTTCTGTGAAATTTTTGATGTTGCCATTATATCACGATAAAAATGCATTGTCAAGCATATTTTTGCAAAAATATTCACTGGATTTCCCGTATGCCGCATTGAAACGCCGGATTCGTCGCCTGAAAGTCTGCAATAATATTACTTATATAGTGAACGGGAAGCGGATGCCGGATCGGAATAATGTATATTTATTCGCAAACCGTGCATATTATGCAATCAAATGAAATCTTCCGGACAGACCCCCTGCTCGGCGGTCATGCGCCCGACGTGGAAAACGATCGACCGCAGACGGCTGTGAAAATCGGATGACCCGACCGAATCGGGCAGGATCTCCAACGATTCGGTAATATCGTCCACGGTGCCGCGGTTCATGAAAACAAACAGTGCCAGCCGGTGGCTTTTCCAGTATTCCGCGGCATCGGCGGTTTTTTGACGGGCCAGTGTGATATCGTCCGCACCATCAGCGTGTTCGGCCTGCGAAAGCAGGGAAGCGGTGTTTTCACAGACTGGCCGGACGTATTTCGCGCCGCCGAAACAGGCGGTCAGTACAGCCGCCAGCAGGATCGCGGCGATCAGCAGTCGTTTCACGGCGTCTCCTCCTCAGTTTTTGGTACGATGCAGGTGTTTCCGTAGCAATCCGCCGTCATTAAGAAAACCTGTCCGATTTGCAGATCGTGCTTTTTGAGTTGCTTTTCCACGTCGCTTTTTTGCAGGCGCAGTGCCGTCAGCGATTCCCCGACCGTTTTGCCGTCGCTGATGACCGGCAGGGCCAGTCCGATCTTCCGCGCGGTGTTGTTCCCGCCGCCGGTCAGTACGCTTAATTCGCCGCTGGTTTCCAGCACCGCGAATTTCACGGTCGAAAGATCGAAAACGTCCTGCCCGCGCAGCAGTTCCACCAAATCCGGTACCGTCATGCGTACTTTTCGCATGGCCGCCTGATCGATCTGCCCGTTTTCGATAATGACGACCGATTGACCGGTCAGCAGTTTTCTGAAATAAAAACTTTTCAGCGAAAGGACCGAAATCAGAATTTCCAGGATCACCAGCAGCGCAATGGCGACAATGCCGTATATCAGCGGTTGATCCGCGTCTTGCAGCGGTACGGCGGCGATCTCGGAGATCAGCAGGGTAATGACCAGTTCGCTGGGCTGCAAATCGCCGATCTGCCGTTTGCCCATCAGCCGGACGGCAATAATGACCGCGAAATACAGGATCACGGTCCGCATCATCAGAGAAATCATAAAATCACCCACAGTAGTATGCCCCGAATTTCGGCGGATAGAACTTGAAAACGCGGCGGCGGAATGATATAATATGAAAAAATGAAGAGAAGAGGTCCATTATGGAACGGGTTAGATTTATTAAACTGAATGAAAAAGCCACCGTGCCGTCTTACGGCAGCGCTTCCGCCGCCGGCGCGGATCTTTACGCCTGTGCCGATGATGATATCGTTCTCGCGCCCGGCGAAACGGTGCTGGTGCATACCGGCATCGCCATGCAGATCCCGGAGGGTCTTGTGGGGTTGATTTTTGCCCGCAGCGGGATCGCGACCAAGCGCGGTCTTGCCCCCGCCAACAAGGTCGGTGTGATCGACAGCGACTACCGGGGGGAGATCATGGTGCCGCTGCATAATCATTCCGACAAAACGCAGGTGATATCGCCCGGTGAACGGATCGCCCAGTTGATGCTGACACCGTACGTCACGGCGGATTTTGTCGAAACGGAAACATTGGATGATACCGACCGCGGAACGGGCGGTTTCGGTTCGACCGGGAGGTGATCGCGTGGATCGTGAAAAACGTTTTGTCAAGGTCTTTTCGCAGGGAAGGATGGACGGAATGGAGATCTGGCAGGATACCGAAACGGGGGTACAGTATCTGTTTCACTTTGCGGGTTACGCCGGCGGCATGACGCCGCTGTTGGACGCGTCCGGCAAGCCGGTCATCGGCAGTACGTTACGGTAAAAAACAAACCGACCGAAGTTTTTTCGCTTCGGTCGGTTTTTTATGCTGACAGCATAAGACTTTTCGGCAATAAACGTGTATGATATAAAGGTGAAAAATAAAATTACAGATTTACATCGTCTTCCGCTAATAAATCTGTGATAGATACTTCCAAAGCGCGTGCGAAAATCACCAGATCAATATCGGTTACAAATCGTTCTCCGTTTTCGACGCGCCGAATAAAATAGTGATCCACATCAAATCCCAACAACTGCATTTTTGCAGCTAATCGGCGTTGTGAAAGCTTTTTTTGTTTTCGGATTTTTGCTATTTTTTGTCCGCATAAATTGTTTGTGCCGTCGGCGGCTCTGATTTTGAACATATAAAAACCTCATTTTGTTGAATGGTATTTACATTTCTTTTATTTTATGCTATAATAGGCATAAAATTGGTGAACAGTATTCAACAATTTGTGGGTTTATTTTTTTCTGGTGCTGACATCAATACGTTTTGAAAACAAATTTTAGGAGGATTTTTATGAACACTAAAACCGGAAAATCAAAGAGCAAAATAGTGCAGGTCATCGTGGCAATACTGATTTTTTTGTTGCTTATCGGTACTTCTGCGGGAACATCTCTGCTGGTTGGAAACACAAAGAGCCAAAAGGACGTTTCGGCATCTGCAATCGTCAAAAACGGTCTTTCGGCTTATGAACTGGCAACGCAATACGGCTATGACGGTACGGTGGAAGAATGGCTGGATTCTTTGAACGGAAAATCCGCTTATGAACTGGCGGTGGAAAACGGCTATAACGGCAGTGAATCTGATTGGTCAAAATCGCTTGAAGCGCAAAACGGAAAAGATGGTGTCGGTATTGCTGATGCTTCGTTTTCCAAATCGGGCGAACTGATCTTGACATTGTCCGACGATACACAAATCAATCTTGGTACGGCTGCGGTTGCCGGCAAAGATGGAAAAAACGGTAAAAACGGGATCAATGGAAAAGACGGGAATAACGGTAAAAACGGCACGGATGGAAAGAATGGTGCTGACGGCAAAAACGGCACGGGTATTTCCGGCGTCGAAATAAACGGTGACGGTCAGTTGGTGTTGACTTTTTCGGACGGAAAGCAAATCAATTTAGATAAAATCGTCGGCACAAACGGTGCTGACGGGATCGGTGTGTCCAATGCCGAAATAAAGAACGGTGAATTGGTATTGTCGTTCACGAACGGACAAACACTCAATCTTGGAACAGTAGCGGGTGCAAACGGCAAAGACGGCGCACCGGGGAAAAACGGAAAAGACGGAATCAACGGTGTCAGCATTTCCAATGCGGTCATTAACGAAAACGGTGAATTGATTTTAACGTTTTCCGACAAAACCACATCGAATTTAGGTGTTGTCGTCGGTCAAAAAGGTGATCCGGGCACAGATGGCAAAGATGGTGCGAACGGTAAAGACGGTATTGGTGTTGTCGGTGCCGCTATCAATTCCAACGGCGAATTGGTGCTGACTTATTCGAACGGACAGCGCTCTAATGTCGGTGCGGTGATCGGTGCCAACGGTAAAGACGGCGCAGATGGTAAAGACGGAACCAATGGTAAGGATGGCACAAATGGTAAAGACGGTGTCAGCATTACCGGTTCTGTCATTAATACCAAGGGTGAATTGGTACTGACCTATTCCAACGGTGTGGTCAGTAATCTCGGTGTTGTCATCGGTGCAAACGGAAAAGATGGCGCTGACGGAAAAGACGGTACAGACGGTGTCGATGGAAAAGACGGTGTAAACGGTACAGACGGTGTCGGCATTGCGGCGATTACCATTGAATCGGGGAATTTGAATATATCATTGACCAACGGCACGGCGCTTGATCTCGGCACGGTTGTCGGTAAGGACGGCGTTGACGGGAAAGACGGAATCGACGGGAAAGACGGAACGAACGGCAAAGATGGCGTTGGTGTCGCGTCAACCGAAATCAACGATTTGGGTGAATTGGTCATTTATTATTCCGATCGTTCTTCGACCAATCTCGGCAAAGTAGTCGGTGCGGACGGAGCCAAAGGCGATAAAGGTGACAAAGGCGACAAGGGTGATAAAGGCGAAGACGGCGCGAACGGCAAAGACGGATTGGACGGTAAGGACGGCGTTGACGGGAAAGACGGAACGGATGGCAAAGACGGTATTGGCGTCGTGTCGACCGAAATCAACGATTTGGGTGAATTGGTCATTTATTATTCCGATCGTTCTTCGACCAATCTCGGCAAAGTAGTCGGTGCGGACGGTGCCAAAGGCGATAAAGGTGACAAAGGCGATAAAGGTGACAAGGGCGACAAGGGCGATAAAGGTGATAAAGGCGAAGACGGCGCGAACGGCAAAGATGGACTGGACGGTAAGGACGGTATCGGCATTGCCCAAGCCGCTGTTGAAAACGGCGAATTGATCTTAACCTTTTCGGACGATAGTGAAATCAACCTCGGCAACATTGTCGGCGCGGACGGAAAAGACGGCGCGGACGGAAAAGACGGCGTCGGCATTGCCACGGTGGAAATTTCCGCTGACGGCGTTTTGACCGTGACTCTGACCGACAGCACGGTGCTGAATCTCGGTAATATCCGGGGCACAGACGGCATTGGTATCAGCAAATCCGAAATCAATGAAAACGGGGAACTGGTTTTGACCTATACCGATGATGCCTCGACCAATTTGGGCAAAGTGCGCGGCACCAACGGTACGGACGGTATCGGGGTACAGACCGTGACCTTGAACGACGGCAATCTTTCGGTCACGCTGACCAACGGCACGACCGTTGACCTCGGCAACGTCAAAGGGGAAAAAGGGGATACCGGTTTGGGCATCCGTTCCTGCGCGGTCAACGCCGAAAATCATTTGATTCTGACCTATACCGACAATTCCACGACCGATGTGGGCAGCGTTAAGGGTTCGGACGGTCAGAACGGCAAAGACGGCGTAGGCATCAAAACCGTTTCGGTCGCTACCGACGGCAACCTGACCGTAACGCTGACCGATAATACCGTTTGTAACCTCGGCAATATCAAAGGCGAAAAGGGCGATCCCGGTGAAAAGGGTGATAAAGGCGACAAGGGCGAAAAGGGTGATGCAGGCAGAGGGATTGCAAATATGGCCTATAACGACGCCGGCGAACTGATTGTGACCTATACGGACGGCACGACGCAGACGGTTAGCGGCAGTGTCCCCTCCACAGGAAATATTTTAGAATATATCTTGTTACCTGACGGAACTTACGGTGTATATGCAGGCAGCGGTGCGGCACACACCACAACAATCAGTATTCCGTCAACCTATCAAGGGAAAAATGTAACCCAAATTATGACGAACGGGTTTAAAGATTTAACTATGTTACTGCAAATCAATATTCCCTCAACAATTTCTAAAATAGGACAATATGCTTTTAGTGGATGTACTTCTTTGAACAACATTACTATTCCCGATTCCGTAAAAATAATTGAAGATTACGCCTTTGAGAATTGTTCCTCTCTTACATCTGTTACAATTTCAGAAGGTGTTGAAACTTTAGGGGCTTATTGTTTTAGTGGCTGCTCAAACCTAAAAACCATTACCCTCCCCGATTCTTTAACCAGAATTAAAGCCTATGCTTTATTCGATTCTTCAATTACCAATGTAAATATGAATTCCGATCTTAATTATGATTGGGAATTGGCAGATCCGCAATCCGCTTTTGTCAGCGCAAATATAACTACGTATTTATCTTCAGCAACATATACTGATTATGTAAAGAACAATTTCGATTTTAGGGGACACATCTATGATAGCAGTAATTATGACGATTACTATTGGAATTGGCGAACTAAATCTTTGTCTAACGGTAAACTCGATCATTATGAATATACTGTTGGGGTTGCCAAAATACTAACCCAGCAAGTAAGTATGCCTTTTTATCGTTCTTCCTCTGCTTGGTCGTCTACATACGACCTTGTGGGAACTATTAAGGCGTGTTTTTACAAGAGCGACTGGGTTAAAAAATAATTGCTTGGCAAATTATGATTATGAGGTGTAAACAATATGGCAAAAGCAATCATTGCATTGCAAGGGAAAAGCAATACCGGAAAAACTAAAACATTAAGCAAATTGATTGACAAAAACTTCAAAGCCATCTATAAGCCGGTTTTTGAAGAAACTGCTTCAAAAGACAAAATTGCCGCTTTTGGGATTAACAAAAAACGCATAGGCGTAACCACACGCGGCGACAACAGAGCGTGTTTGGAAAAAGACTTTGAAAAACTCGGCCAATGTGATTTGTATGTGTGTGCCTGCCGTAGTAAAGGCGAAACTGTTGGTTTTTTGAAAGAAGTTTCTGACGGTG
>JAZUFP010000030.1:0-12689 GCA_045640765.1 Acutalibacteraceae bacterium | reverse complement strand
ACTTGTTCGCTCTGCCGCTTTGCGCCGGAAACAGTACCGTGCGTGTATTACCACCTGTCGAAAGCCGGTCTTATATCGATATCACCCTTGACGTTTTGCGGCGTTTCGGAATCGAAATTTCCGAGCCGGAAACGGGCTTGTTTGTTATTGCCGGCGGTCAGAAATACCGCCCGACCGACGTTTCGGTCGAAGGCGACTGGTCCAACGCGGCGGCATTGCTCGGGTTTAATCTGCTCGGCGGATCGGTGACGCTGACGGGCTTGAATGAAAACAGCGTGCAGGGGGATCGGGTGTGCGTCCGGTTATTGGAACGGTTGAGAGACGAAACCGATCCGGTATTGGATCTGACCGATTGTCCGGATCTTGCACCGGTATTATTTGCCGCGGCGGCATATACGGGCGGTGCGACGTTTGTCGGAACGCGCCGTCTTCGTATTAAGGAAAGTGACCGCGCGGCGGTCATGGCGCAGGAACTGAAAAAATTCGGGATCACCGCCCGTATATCGGAAAACGAGGTTTGTATTGAAAAGGGAACGCTTATCAAGCCGACCGAAGTTCTTTGCAGTCATAACGATCACCGGATCGTCATGGCATTGACACTGCTTGCCGGTTTGACCGGCGGCACGATCACCGGCGCGGAAGCGGTCGCAAAAAGTTTTCCGGATTATTTTGATACACTTGCCCGGCTGGGGTTGGAGGTTTCTTATGGCACTTGACAAAAATATGAAGAACGGCATAGTCGGTTTGGGACTGATGGGCGGCAGTTATGCCTGCGCGCTGACCGATCTCGGATATGAAGTCGGCGCGGTCGATATTCGTCCGGAATCCATTGATTTCGCACTGCAAAACGGCTGGATCACGCACGGGAAGACCCGGGCCGAAGCGGATTATATCGGGCAATTTGACTTGATCGTGTTTGCGCTGTATCCGCATACGTTCCGTCAGTGGATCACGGATTATCAATCCTATATAAAACCGGGCGCGGTAATAAGTGACGTTACCGGTATCAAGGGAGCTTTCGTGGCTGAAATACAAAACCTTCTCCGCGACGACGTGGAATATATTGCGGCGCACCCCATGGCGGGACGTGAATCCAGTGGGGTAGAGAATGCTTCCAAAGAAATTTTTACTGATGCCAACTATATCGTGACGCCGACCTCCCGCAATACACCGCGCGGGATCGAAATCGGTCGCGCGATCGGGGAAACGCTCGGTTTCAAAACGATCACAACGCTGACTCCGGAAAAACATGATGAAATGATCGCTTTTCTTTCCCAGCTGACCCATTGCATCGCTGTTTCGCTGATGACCTGCCGTGATACGGCGTGCCTTGCGGAATACAGTGGTGACTCGTTCCGGGATCTGACCCGTATCGCCAAAATCAATGACGAAATGTGGAGTGAATTATTTTTACTCAATAAAGAACAGTTGCTGAAACAAATGGATCTGTTTGAACAGTCGTTCCACACGTTGCGCAACTGTATAGCCGATGATGACCGCGAAGCCATGCGGGAAATCATGCGATATTCCACCCACCAGAGAGAATTATTTGACCTAAAAGGAGAAGACTGATATGAATATGGATTTTAAACGTGAAATGCCGACGGCCCGCGTGATCAAGGAAATGTATCCGCTTTCACCGGAAATGGCAGAACAAAAAAGCAAGAACGACCAGGCGGTCCAAAGTATATTCCGCGGCGAAAGCGATAAATTCCTGCTGGTGATCGGGCCTTGCTCCGCCGACCGTGAAGACGCGGTGCTGGAATATATTTCCCGGCTTCGTACCGTACAGGACAAGGTTGCCGATAAGATCGTGATCGTGCCGCGTATTTATACCAATAAACCGCGTACGACGGGGGACGGCTATAAGGGAATGCTTCATCAGCCGGATCCCAACAGTTCGCCCGATTTGTTAAAAGGTCTGATCTCTATTCGCAAACTGCATATTGACGCGCTTCGGCAAAGCGGTTTTTCGTGTGCCGATGAAATGCTGTACCCGGAAAACCATCAGTATCTTTCGGACTGCCTTTCCTACGTTGCGGTGGGTGCGCGTTCGGTGGAAAATCAGTTGCACCGGCTGTGCGCCAGCGGTCTGGATATTCCGGTCGGCATGAAAAACCCGACCGGCGGTGATCTGTCGGTCATGATGAATTCTATCACGGCGGCGCATCACAGTCATACGTTCGTTTATTCCGGCTGGGAAGTGAAAAGCCACGGCAACCTGCTGGCACACGCGATTTTGCGCGGCTATTCCAGTAAAACCGGTAATCACGCAGCGAATTATCATTATGAAGATTTGCAGACACTGTGCGACATGTATGCCGCCAGCGGTCTGGAAAATCCGGCAGTCATTGTTGATACCAACCATTCCAATTCGGGAAAACACTGGCAGGAACAACCTCGTATCGCCAAAGAGATCCTGCACAGCAGAGTACACAGTAAAGACGTGGCCAAACTGGTGAAAGGACTGATGGTCGAATCGTACCTGGAAGACGGCAATCAAAAACCGGACGGTACGGTTTACGGACAGTCCATTACCGACGCATGCCTCGGTTGGGAAAAGACCGAACGCATGATTTTTGAGTTGGCGGATCTGTTGTAAGACAAAAATCCCGATGCGGCTTTTGGGGCCACATCGGGATTTTTTTATCGTAACGGAAGAACCGGAATATCGTTGCTTTTTGCCTGCTCGCAAATAGCACGGTGGCAGGTAAATAAAACAGTCTGCGTGTCCGTACTGTATTCTTTTAAGAACCGCAGTGCCTGTTCGGTACGCCGGTCGTCATACTGACATAAAACATCGTCCAGCAAAATCGGTATTTTTTCGGTGTCGGCCATGCCTTCCGATACGGCAAGCCGTAAGCTGAGGTACGCCTGATCGACCGTTCCGCTGCTGAAATAATCAACGCTGTGTGTACCGAAAGTATCGGTGCTTTCGGCGTCCAGTTCCATGGATCGTGAAACGCGCACGCCGCGGTAGTGACCATCGGTCAGCCGACCGAAGATTTCCTGCGTTCTGGTTTCAAGCGCGGAGCCGTATCCGCGGCGTACCTGCGCAAAACTGTTTTCCAGCACACTTTGTGCCAGATCAACGGCATCTAAAAAACGCTTTTGTTTGGCGGCGGCGGTTTCAAGTTCTGCGATCTCCCGTTCAATGACGTCGGGGAAAACGGCGTGTTTCAGTTCGTTTTTCAGATCGCTTTCAATAGCTGAATACCGCTGTGCCAGTTCACGGCTTTGTTCCGTCAGCTCATCCAGCCGTTGTTTCGCCGCTTCAAAATCCGTGTCGGCGGCGGAAACGTCCGATTCATTCGCCGCCAGTTTTTCGGCGGCCTCTTCATATGAAATATTACCGAGATCATCGCTTAAAT
Organism: Acutalibacteraceae bacterium; assembly: GCA_045640765.1. Classification (GTDB taxonomy): domain Bacteria; phylum Bacillota; class Clostridia; order Oscillospirales; family Acutalibacteraceae; genus UBA737. The sequence goes on along the minus strand of JAZUFP010000030.1, from coordinate 9,318 downwards.
ATTTCAACTGCATTTTCAGTTCTTTCTGCCGGTTGATCCGTTCCTGCAAATCGGGAAGCAGGGCGGTCAGTTCTTCGGCGCTTTCAACAGCTTTATATCGGCTGAACAGATCACGCAGTTCGGCAAACGCCGCCTCTTTCCGATAGGTGATTTCGGCAAGTTCGGTTTTGCGGTTTGCCAAAATTTCTTTCTGCTGATTCAGAAAAGCGGCATCGGAATGCAGGGCCGATTCCGCCCGGTCGATCTCGCCCGTCAGACGGTTGATTTTTTCCTGCAAGTCCGCGGCGGCGGATTTCAGATCCGTTACCTTTTCACGGGCACTGACGACCTGACTTTCCAGTTTGAGCCGCAGTGATTTGTTTTCTGGGCGAAGGATAAATGATAATATGATCCCGATCAGTCCGACGGCACCAACGCCGATGGCGGGAAAGACCATTTTCAGTATCCACAGAACGACTCCGCCGATCAAAAACAAGGCGCCCGGGATCAACAGTAAGGGATGAAATTTCATTTTCATATTGTCGCTTTGCTCGGCCTCGTTTTGCGCTTCTTCAAATGCTGTGTTCGCGTTTTCCAGATCAAGTTCCGTCTGTTCTTTTTCGGCTTTCAGTTGTTCCAGTTCACGGCGCATACCGTTCACCGCTTCCGGATTCAGGTCTGTTTTGGCTTTTTCGTGATAGTCGATATTGTTTTCCAGCTCGGTGATCTGTGCCAGACGGTCATCGGCGATCTGTTTCTCCTTGTCGTATTTGGTAAGGCAGAAATTGACCTTTCCCAAAAAGACGGTGTCCATAACGGAGCCGTCGTTTAAGCGCAGATTTTCGTTGAAACGGTCCAGTTCCTTTTTGGCTTCGAGAAAACGTTTTAATTTATCGGTTTGTCGAAGATCGTTTTCACGGTCAGTAATGGCTTTGACTTCTTTGCGTTCCTTTTCGACCGCGCGGATCTCCTGCAACACGCGATTTATCTCAGACTGCATATCGGCGCGGTGTTTCGCGGCGGTATCGGCATCGCGCCAGGCGGTCTTCAATTCTTCAATACGCTGTAAATTTTTGTCGTATGCACCGACTTTCTTTTTGGTCGTCAGTTTCACAGCGGCACCGTCCAGCCGATCTTTGACCTGCTGGTAGGATATATTTTCATCCCCGGTCGTGGTCAGATTGGAAAGCCGGGCGTTCAGTTCACCGTATGCGGCGGCCGCTTCATTATTTTCGGGGAAGACGGCCTGCCCGATAAATACACTGCGTTCAAAGGCCGCTTCCGAAAGACCGAAAATCTTTTCGCCGATGGCACCGCTGACCGTTTCTTCCGTGCCGAGATCCATATCGCGCAGGGTGACACGGTCGGAAGAATCGGATTTTTTAAATTCACGTTCTAAACAGTAGTTGTGTCCGTTCTGCCGGAAGAAAACTCTGCCGCCGGCGGGTTCACCGCTCCACGGAAGATATTTTTGCCGGGGGCTTTTTGACAGCGTTTTTCCGCCTTTCCCACCGTAAAACATCATTTTCAAAAACGCCATAACGGTCGTTTTCCCTTGCTCATTCTCACCGAATATTACGTTGAAACCGTCTTGCAGTTCCAGCGTAAAATCCTTTAATCCGCCGAAAGCGGCAATATATATTTTACTGATCGTCACGGAAAATCACCTCCGCAGAAAATGCTTTCAGCCCGATACCCAGGGCCTCGTCAATCAATGTTTGCTGTTCTTCGGAAGCGGTTTTCCGCATTTCGAGAAGCTGCCGCACAAAGACGCCTTTCAGGTTTTCTTCCTGCGCCAGCAGTTCCAAATCCGCCGCCACGGCGGTTCTGTCACAGACTTTCGCAAAGTAAACCATGTCATTCAACCGAGCGGTAATTTCATCGACAGACAGATGAAACCTTTCGGGTAAAGCGCCGGTCAACGTAATTTTATATAAATGCTCGGCATATTCTTTTCCGTAACGTGATTCTAACATGGAAAGCAAAAACGGGGCGATATCCGCCGGATCGGTGCATCCGGTAAGATCGGTTTTGACCGACAGATGCTGTCGGCGGCAAAGCGGGATGAATTCCATCTGTGCATTGCCTTTTTCAACCGTTCCGCATAAAACCCCTTTCGGACCCAGCTCGTCAAATCCCTGTCCTTCCGGACAGCCGGGATAGGCGTAAAAGGTCGATCCCGCACGCAGGCACTCAGTACGGGCGTGAATGTGTCCCAAGGCAACGTAATCCATGCCGCAACCGCTTAAAAATCCGGCAGGGATACCGTTATACGGAGAATCGGTATTGCCTGACGTATCACCGTGCAGTAACAGAATATTACAGAAATCATCCTGCGGCGGTACGATGGGGAAGCGGTCTTCGCCTTTCATGTACACGCCGGTAAAGGACTTCCCGTAAACGCGCACACCGAGGTCTTCAAATGTAAGACATCCGGTTTGCCCACCGAAAACACGGACGTTTTCGGGCAGCTTGGATTTATAGGGGGAATCGGCCGTCAGCGGATCATGATTGCCCGCAACAATGATCGCCTGAATGGGCGCGATATCCGCCAACGCCTTGAAAGCACGGTCGGTCCATTCCTTCTCAATATGATTACTGTCAAATAAATCACCGGCGATCAACAGCAGATCCACCGCGCGTTCTTTGGCGGTTTGGGTGATTTTTTCGAAAGTGAACAGGGTTTCGATCCGCCGACCGGCTGCGGCAGTCCCCAAAAACCGTTCCGAAGCGCCTAAATGCACGTCGGCGCAATGTAAAATTTTCACTTTGTTCATTTTTTGTCCCCTTATACGAAATATCAACATTATTCTACCATTTTTTCGGATAAGTTGCAAGACTTTTAAGATGAATTTCAATATATCCGTGACATTGTTTGGTGATAAGAAAATGATTTATTCAATTTGTTAAAAAACAGACAAAGAAATCTGTTGACATTGTTGCATTGTGTGTGATAGAATAAATTGATTTTTCATATAGAAAAAATCTTTTTGATTTTCGGATCATCGGGGAGGTGCGGCGTTTGACCGATCGTGAATTTAAAAAATTAAGTCGGACGGAACTGATCCAACTGTTGTTTGAACAGACACGCCGCAACGAAGAAGCTCAAAGTCGCATCGCGGAATTGGAAGCGGCGCTGGACAGTCGGAAAATCGAACTATCCGAAGCCGGTTCCATTGCGGAAGCCGCGTTGAAGACCAACGGGGTTTTTGAAGCGGCAGAGCGGGCGGCTGAACAGTATCTTGAAAACATTCAGCAGTTGAATGAGAAGCAGGATGAAATCCGTCAGAAAAAAATCGAGGAAGCCGAAACCGCCGCACAGGCAATTCTGGAAGAAGCCGAGCAGAAGCGAAAGCAAACCGAAGCGGAAGCCGAGGCCTACTGGCAGCAACTGTCCGAACGTCTGGAAGCGTTTTATGCCGAACATAAAGGATTGTGCGAACTGATGTCCGGCGAATTGGGCAAGCAGTCATGAAAAAGCAGGAACGGGTATTTACCGATTTTCCGACCGCTGAGCAGTTAAAGACCGAGTTGCGCGAAAGAAAACGCCAGAAAAAATTTCTGCGTGTTGTAGGCAGTACGGTTTTTATGCTGGCTGTGGTTGCCGCAGTCGCGGTATTGATCTCTACGGTTTGGCTGTCGGTTTTGAAAATATACGGTTCTTCCATGGAACCGACATTAAATGCCGGTGAAATGATCGTCGCCGTAAAAACACAGAATATCCACCGCGGAGATGTTGTGGCGTTTTATTTCGGAAATAAACTGATGGTCAAACGCTGTATTGCCGTCGGCGGGGACAGCGTGAATATAGATGACAGCGGAAAGGTCTACGTCAACGGCGATCTTTTGAACGAACCTTACGTTCAGGAGCTGGCGCTGGGGGAGTGCGACGTCACGTTTCCACGGGAAATACCTGACGGAAAATATTTTTTGTTGGGGGATAACCGCGGTGATTCGATCGATTCGCGCAATGCGTCGATCGGATGTATCGATTCCGAGTTTATTGTCGGTAAGGTGTTTTTTCGCCTTTGGCCGATTTCACATATAAAAACAATTCATTCATGATTCCGTATGGAAAATTTGATAAAATGGAGGTTTTGCAATGAATTACGGTTCACTGTCGCAGAATCAGCAAACGAATCACAAAAGTTTTCGACGTCGGATTCGTAATGTCGTGATCGGACTTGTGTGTCTGGCAATCATCGGTACGACCGTTCGATTGCTGGTCAAACCCGCAATGGCGGAAAATCCGTCTGTTTTTTGCGGCTTGGAAGAACACACGCACGATGATTCCTGCTACGAAGTGAAAGAAACGCTGGTTTGTACCGAAACCGCGGAGGATCACGTTCATACTGATGCGTGTTATGAGTATGAGGAAATCCTGATCTGTGAAAACGAAGAACATACCCACTCTTTGTCGTGTAAATCTGATCCGTCGGATGTTGAAACGATGGAATCAATCGCCAAAACGGTGGAGTCTGTTGAAAAAACAGGTGATCTTCGTAAAGATGTGATCGCCATCGCAAAAACGCAGGTCGGATACGCAGAACATACCCATAATTATGAAGTCGCGGACGGCGATGTACTGAAAGGTTACAACCGTTACGGCGCGTGGTATGGCGATCCGTATGCGGACTGGAACACCTTGTTTGTTTCTTTCTGCCTGCATTATGCGGGGAATGATTCCTACCCGGCAGATCCCGATTGCGGTAAATGGATCGCGGCACTGAATGGCTGCGGTGCATATATCACAGCTTCGCAGGGACAGCCGGAAATGGGTAATATCATATTCCTGAAAACCAATGACGGTTTGACCCGTGCCGGAGTGATCACCCAGGTTCAGCTGGATGATGCGGATCATACGGTTGGCTTCACGGTCATTATCGGGGATCTGGATAATCGTGTTCAAATGGTCGAATACGCCATGAACAAGGTTGAAATATCCGGCTATTTCGTTCTGCCCGAAACGGTACAAGAGGAAGAACCGGAACAAGAACCGGAACAAAAACAGAAGCAGGAACAGCCGGAATCGGCAGAAAAAGCTGACCCGGAACCGGAAAAAACGGTTGAAAAAGTTTCTGAACCGCAGGAAACGAAAAAGACTGAAACCGAAACTGTTTCCCGCGAAATTAAACCTGTCGAGCCGAAAAAAGCCGGTGAAGAAGGAAATGATGACGCGCAGGAACCCACGGGGACCGAAATTCGTCGCGCCTCGAACTTCTCTTCGTTGGCAAACGGCGGCAATTATTATCTGTCCGCGGATATTACCGTTACCCAGTCGGTCAGTATTTCCAAAAATACGACGCTTGATCTGAACGGCCATACGCTGACCGGAAATGACGCAAACCTGTTCCGGATTACGTCGGGCGGCACGCTCAATATTATCGACAGCGCCGCGCCGAAGGTATCGGCGACCGAAATGACCTCTTTGAAAGATTACGGTAATACCGCGACGTACAGCAATAAAACGCTGACCTACTATGTTACCGAATCGGCCGTTGTCAACGATGAGGGCAAGACCAAAGAAACGGTAAGAAGATATGTGGTCAATGTCACCGGTTTGATCACCGGTAATACAACGCCCTTCAATATGACCGGCGGTACGCTGAATATCAACGGCGGTACAATCGCCGGCTGTACGACGCGCGCGATCAGTATGTCGGGCGGTACCTTGAATCTGAACGGCGGTTATATTTGCGGGAATACGTTAAGCTCCGGCAACGGCGGCGCGGTCAACGCCACCGGCGGTAAAATCAATCAGACCGGAACTGTTCTGGCGGCAAACCGCGCATCCAGCGGCGGCGCGATTGCTGTTGCTGACGCTACCTATAATATCGACGGTGGTGTGATTGCCGGCAACCTTTCGACCGGCAGCAGCGGCAGCGGCGGCGGTGTTTACGCTTCCGGTGCCAGCAAGGTAACCATGAACGCCGGTTATGTGACCAACAACACGGTCAACTCTACCCAGAGTTCTACCGGCGGCGGTGGTATTTTCATGACCGGAACCACGCTTTATACGATGACCGGCGGTTATGTTACCGGTAACGTTTCGACCTGCGGCGGCGGTATCCGTACCGCTTACGGCCGTTCCTGTGAAATCGTTATGAGCGGCGGTCATGTTTCCGCCAATGTTGCCAGAACCCATGAAGGCGGCGGTATTACGCTTGACGCCGACGGTTTGGCACATATTTACGGCGGCTATATTACCAATAACGCAACCCAGACGACCCAGCACTGGGGCGGCGGCGGTATCTTCTGTGCTGACGAAGGAACGATGTATATCAAAGACGCACTGTTCGTTGAGAACAACGCAGGCGGTTTCGGCGGCGGCATCGCAGGATGCTCCACCGGTCGTGTTCTGTGTGTTAATCAGGGTAGTGCGGTTTATAACAACTCCGCGCAGGGTATTCACCTTTCCGGCAATCAGTCCAGTAAATCCGAAGACCATAAATACGGCGCGCAGAGCCAGGTCTTTATGAACAGCGGATATCAGGACTTTTTCAGTGCTTTCAACAGTATCGTTGAAAACGAAATGCTGGGCGGAGGTTCGGCAAACTGGTACGGAAGTGCCGACGGTATGCCGGTCAACAGTTCCGGCGGCGATACACTGCAGGGCACCTACGTTATGGGTCTGACCTCTTTCTCCAGCGAGGCGGACCGTCAGGCGGCGGTGAAGAAAGCATCCCTGTTTGTCAACGGAAATGATTCCTACACGCACGGCGGCGGTATTTTGTGTAACGGTTATCTGGTCGTCGGCGAAACGGATGAAATTGATATTTTTGCCCGTCTGGAAATGGAAATGACAAAGAAATTGCAGGATGAAAGCGGCCGCGATTTACCTTTGGCCGGTCATACCTATTCCTTTGTCGTCCGCGACAGCAACGGTATCATTGTTTCGGAAGGAACGAACGATGCCGACGGACAGATCGTGTTTGATCGCCGCATTCCTTTCAAGGAAGAGGGAACATTCACCTTCTACATTACCGAAACGCCGTCGGATGAAAAGGGGATCAGTTACGATACCACACAGTATCAACTGCGTATTACCGTAAAACTGGATTCTTCCGAAAAATTACCCGGTACGGATATTATTAAAAAGGTATTTGTTATTTCCTCTTTGACAGTCAGCCGAAGAAACGGGGATGACGGCGCATGGACGCGTTTATCCAGTAAGGATTATCAGTTCAGTGACGGACGTCTGATCTCGATCAAACCGGCGGACAGCGAGGCCACCTTTGTAAACCATCATACCGAAAAAACCAATATTCATGTTGAAAAGAAATGGGCGGAAAACAGCGAGCCGAAACCGATCACTGTTCAGCTTTACCGCAATAATAAGTCCATCGACAAAGTCACGCTGGATCAGGCCAACAAGTGGTCATACACGTGGAATAATCTGCCGATGAAGGATGACGCGGATCAGTACTACGATTATACCGTGAAAGAAGATCCTGTTGCCGGCTATATCGGTACCTATTCTGTCACCAACGAAACTTCTGCCAGTCAGTACTGGGTACCGGCTACGTCGATCACCGCCGGTGAAAAGTATATGATCGTCAGCGCGGATGGAGCGTATGCGCTGTCCGTTACGGATGATCACTATAACACGGCGTTCACTTCTTCGGATCGTGCGTCTGTTTCCTTGAAATCCGGCACGTTGACCGTCCGCGGTACGACCTATGACAACTGGTATGAAAATGACGTGAGTGCCCGTTGTATTTTTGAAGCGCAAAGCACAAGCTCCAACAGCAACAGCCGGATCGTTTTCAAGAATCTCGGTACGGCAAGCAACAGTTGGCTGTTGGTGCAGAACGCATCGAACAATTATCTGCGCGGCGTATCGCAGGCGTCATCCGCTTCCGGATTCCGCCTGAATAACGGACGCTTGCAGGGACAGATCGAAACCAGCGCGAGCAACAGCTTCCGTTATGTTTCTTACAGTAACAGCAAATTCACGACCGCCTCGACCACGACAAATGCGGTCCGTATCTATCAGCGTGTTTCTACCGGTGCTATGCAGAATACGGTGATCACCATCACCAATACGCCGATCGAAGAAACAAAATTCATGCTGGAAATCCGGAAACGCAATCAGCAGGGTCAGGCATTACCGGATGCGAATTTCAGATTGTTTGATTCAAAAGGCAATCCGGTTTACTTTATCCGTGATAACGCGACCTATACCTATACGAAAGATACTTCCGGCAGCGCGACCTGCGACCTGCTGATCACGAATGTGAGCGGTATGATCTACGCGGTCGATCTTCCGGGCGGTACGTATACTTTGCGTGAAACGCAGGCGCCTCCCGGATATGCACCGGTAGCCGATCAGAAGGTCGTTCTGGATGAAACGCGAACCAATCAGCGTCTGGAATTGAATCTCGTGGATCCGGATTATATTTACGTCATTCCGGAAACCGGCGGATCCGGTACGCTGTGGCTGTATCTGACAGGCGGCGTGCTGATCGCGGTCGCTTTGACGGGAATTATTGTTCTGAAACGTAAAAAGAGCAATTAATATAATTACAAATCAAATATTGGAGGAAAAGAAGATGAAAAAGTTTTTAGCTGTATTATTGGCGGTGCTTTTCGCCGTCAGCATGACTACTGTCGCACTGGCAGACACCACGTACTCGATCAATGTTTTGAACAAGAACAGCGGTCACACCTATGAAGCGTATCAGATCTTTATCGGAACGGTTTCCGAAGACAAAGGTCATTCGCTTTCCGGTATTATTTGGGGTGACGGCATTTCCGAAGCGGGCAAAACGGCATTGCTTTCATTCGGTAAAACCGAAGGTGCCTATGCGAACGCCCGTGAACTTGCCGAATCGCTGACCGAAGCCAATGCCGAAGATTTTGCGGCTGCCGCTTCCAAATACCTGGTTGGCCCGCAGGGATCTGCATCGGTCGTGAAGAACGGCAAATACACCATTTCCGGTCTGAATGCCGGTTATTACCTGATCAAGGATAAGGACGACACCCTGGACGGACAGAACGATTCCTATACTTCTTACATTCTCAGAATCGTCGGCAACGTTGACGTACAGCCGAAATCCGATATCCCGTCGGTCGAGAAGAAAGTCAAAGATATTAACGATTCCACCGACGCAGAATCGGGCGACTGGCAGGATTCCGCCGACTATGATATCGGCGATGTCATCCCGTTCTCGCTGAACGGTACTCTTCCGGCGAACTTTGCTTCCTATAAAACCTATGTCTATGCGTTCCACGATTCCCTGACCGGCGGTCTGACTTATCAGAACGATGCCGCGGTATATGCTGTCAACAACGGTACCCGCACTGAAATCACCGCTTCCTTTGAAATCAAAGAAAACG
>JAZUFP010000029.1:0-2198 GCA_045640765.1 Acutalibacteraceae bacterium | reverse complement strand
AGACCGCCCATTTCCTTGATCCATTTGAAGACCAGACCAGCAATATAAATGCAGTAGCAAGGCGGCGTGTTAAACATCGAACCATTGTCAGCATGGGTCGAATAATTCAGCATGGTCGGCGTCATTTCCATAGCGTTTCCGATTAGATCTTTACGAATAATGACAATGGTCACACCGGCAGGCGCAACGTTTTTCTGCGCGCCGGCATACAGAACGCCGAACTTCGACACATCGATCGGTTCCGACAAAATGCAGCTGGAAATATCAGCGACCAGCGGAATATCGCCGGTATCCGGCAATTCATGATATTTCGTACCGTAAATGGTATTATTCATGCAGATATGAACATAATCCGCTTCCGGATCAAAGTCCGCACGGGTGGTCTTCGGAATATATGAAAACGTCTTATCAGCGGAAGAAGCCACCGCGCGCGCCGCGCCATAGCGTGCCGCTTCTTTGTAAGACTTATTCGCCCACTGACCGGTAATGATATAGTCCGCCTTCTTGTTCTTATTCATCAGGTTGAACGGGATCATGGCAAACTGCGTGGAAGCACCGCCCTGCAAGAACAGTACTTCGTAATTGTCTGGAATATTCATGATTTCGCGCAGATTCGCCTCTGCCTCATCAAAAATCGCCTGATATTCTTTGGAACGGTGGGACATTTCCATAACGGATTGACCGGTAGTTCCAAATTCCAACATCTCAGCCGCCGCAGTCTTCAAAACCTCTTCCGGCAACATGGACGGGCCTGCACTGAAATTATAAACTCTGGACATATTAATTTACCTCCAAAAATATGATTGTTCCCATTATATGCTTTTGTGCTCAGTATGTCAATAGGTTTGATAATATTTTATCAAACTTTTTTAAAAAACATTTGATTCACGCTAAGACTTTGTTAAAAAATTATCAAATGTACTTAAAAAAATGACCCACCTTACAAAGCGGGTCATAAATATAATCATTTTCGTTTGATCAACGGTTCACCGCCGTTCACAGTGTCAGCTGTGACGGTGATGCCGACGATACTTTCATCTGATGGTGTATCAAACATGATATCCTGCAAGATATCTTCAATGATCGATCTCAATCCTCTGGCACCGGTTTTATTCTCGATCGTCTTCTGCGCAATAACATCCAGCGCTTCCGGCTCAAATTCAAGTTCAACGTTGTCCATTTTGAAAAGCGCAGCGTATTGCTTGATGATCGAATTCTTTGGTTCCTTCATAATACGAACCAGCGTTTCCGTATCCATCGGTTTTAACGCGGTGATCACCGGCAAACGTCCGACCAATTCCGGAATCAGACCGAACTTGACAAGATCCTGATGAGTCGCCGATTCACAAAGCGTTTCGGCTTCAAAAGACTTCGGCGACTTGACATCCGCCCCAAAACCCAAAGAACTACCGCCGGTTCTGCGCTCGATGACCTGATTGATCCCATCAAAGGCGCCGGCACAAATGAACAGAATATTCGTTGTATCGATTTGTATAAAATCCTGCTGCGGATGCTTTCTGCCGCCCTGCGGAGGAACATTGGAAACCGTACCTTCCAGGATTTTAAGCAAGGCCTGCTGTACCCCTTCACCACTGACGTCACGCGTGATTGACGGGTTTTCGGACTTGCGTGCGATCTTATCGATTTCATCGACATAAATAATACCGCGCTCGGCCTTTTCAACGTCATAATCCGCCGCCTGGATCAGACGAAGCAGAATGTTCTCGACGTCTTCCCCGACATAACCCGCTTCGGTCAATGTTGTCGCGTCCGTGATTGCGATCGGCACGTCCAGAATGCGCGCCAATGTCTGCGCCAATAACGTTTTTCCGACACCGGTCGGCCCCAACATCAGCACGTTACTTTTATTCAGTTCGACATCCGAATCCTCATCCGTGCGGTAAACACGTTTATAGTGGTTATATACCGCGACGGCAAGCGTTTTTTTGGCTTCATCCTGTCCGATCACATATTCATCGAGACGGGCCTTGATTTCCTGCGGTTTCGGCAGGACCGGCGCCTCTTTCTTTTTCGAAGAGCGTGTATTGTGTTTCTCATGCTCATCGTCAAATAACAGTGAGTTGCAAAACGAAATACACCCATCACAAATATAGACCCCGGGACCTTCGACCAAACGGGATACCTCATCCTGCGTTTTGCCACAGAACGAACAGCGAATGTCCTTTTCGTTGTCCTTT
>JAZUFP010000028.1:0-4032 GCA_045640765.1 Acutalibacteraceae bacterium | reverse complement strand
CAAGGTGGAACGGCCTTTTCTGGAAGATTTGAAAAACGCCGATATCTGCCAAAGAACGTTTTTTGATTACGCCGATGATATTTTGATCATCCACGGTACGAAGGACGAGATCGTTCCGCTTGAAACCGTGAAACAGTTTGCCGAGGATAACGTTATCGAATTTGTTGAGGTCGACGGGGCGGATCACCGTTTCCAAAACCCCGACTGCATGGAGCAGGCGACCAAGGCGGTCTTGGCATTTTTCGATTTATGAACATTCGTTGAAGCGGGAGGGAAAACAGATGGTACGCCACGCAACGGAAAACGACCTGTTTGCCGTGTCCGAAATATACCGCCGTATTCATGAAGAAGAACGCCGCGGCAAAACCGCGACCGGTTGGCTGCCGGGGGTTTATCCGACAAAAGAAACGGCACGGGCGGCGCTGGAACGCGGCGATCTTTATGTTATGGAAGAAAACGCAGCGGTCTGTGCCGCGGCCGTTATCAACCATATTCAGGTCGACGTTTACGCCGACGGTAATTGGAGCGTTCCCGCAACGGATGATGAAGTGCTGGTACTGCATACGCTGGCGGTCGAACCCTCCATGTTTCACCGCGGGTTCGGGCGGCGTTTTGTCCGGTATTATGAAGAATTGGCGCGTCAGAGCGGATGCCGGGTACTGCGTATGGATACAAACGCGAAAAATACCGCGGCACGGCGTTTTTACGCGAAAGCCGGGTACACAGAGGTCGGCACCGTTCCGTGCGTTTTTAACGGCATTCCGGACGTTCCGCTCGTATTGCTGGAAAAGGTACTCGTATGAAACGTGAAATAAACATTCGGGAAAATAACAGAGAAAACTGGATCGACTCGCTCAAAGGCGCCGCGATCCTTTTGGTCGTGTTGGGCCACGCCGTTGACGCTTTTGCTTCCAGGGGTATGCTGCCCGGGGGACAGTCGGCGATCGGTGCGGTGATCTATAACGGGATCTATGCTTTTCACATGCCGCTGTTTCTGGCTGTGAGCGGCTATCTGTTCCGGCGTTTTATTTTGAAAAACCGCCGCAAAGTGCTGAAAAGTCTTGTGAATCTGATCCTGTTGTATTTTCTTTATGAAATTTTATATATTTTGGTGCGGTATCCGTTTGCCGCGCAGATGAAATCGGCGGTGGACCTGAAACAGATCCTGCAATTACCGTACCGTCCGAGCGGACCTTATTGGTATTTTTGGGTGCTGATCGTTTATTATCTTGTTTTCGGTCTGCTCCTTCCGCGCCGCGGAGCTGTATGGGCGGGACTGCTCTGCGTTGCCGCGAATATTGCTTCCAATGTTTGGATGAACGTTCTGGATGAAAACGTTTACCGGCTTTGTTATTACGCGGTATTCTTTTTCATCGGTACGCAGTTTGGTGCCATTCTGAAAAAAGTACCGGCGTTTGTGTTCTGTATTCTGACCGCGGTTTCGGCCACGGCGATCGTTATGGGGATCTGCTGTTTTGAAAAGCAGATCCGGCGGATCCCGTTTTTGAATACGGCGGTCGCCGCCGTGTGCGTCGTTTCATTGCTCGGCATTGCCGCGAAACGCAATGTAAATGTTTCGGTGCTGTCGTTTTTCGGCAGGAATTCTTTGCCCGTTTATGTGTGGCACGTGTTTTTTTTAACGGCGGTTTGTGTACTGTGTTCGTTGTTCGGTTTCGGCGGAATGGTATGGGTCTGCCTGACGGTCGTGATTTCCGTCGCCGGTTCGGTTGGGGTGCTGTGGGTGTCCCGAAAACTCAAATGTGACGGCATTCTGTTCTCGCCGGGAAAGGTCTTGTTCCCCAAACAGCGGGAGTGATTCCGCTGTTAAAATGTCGGCGCAAATTCTTTTTTACCGAATAGTATAAATAGACGGGGAATACCCCGAAGCGGTAATAAAGGGTTTGGTATATTTGAACGGCGTTATGGCGCAGGGGTTGCTGATTCCGTTTATCGGCACTTCTTTGGGCGCGTTATGTGTTTTTGTTTTGAAAGGTGAAATGGACCGTACGGTCGGAAATCTGCTGAACGGATTTGCCGCCGGTGTCATGATGGCGGCATCGGTATGGAGTTTGCTGATCCCGGCAATCGAACGGATGAAATGGGGTCACTTTTCATTTCTGCCGGCGGTGATCGGTCTGATCTTCGGCACGGCTTTTTTGTCGCTGACGGACCGTTGGGAATCCTGCGCGGCGGAAAAATGCAGGAAAACGGACTTGCTGATATTGGCGATCGTTTTGCACAATATTCCGGAGGGCATGGCGGTCGGTGCGGTTCTGGCCGGATTGCTTGGCGGTGATCCGTCGGTTTCGGTATCGGGGGCACTGGCGCTTTCGGTCGGGATCGGAATTCAGAATTTCCCTGAGGGCGCGATCGTTTCCATGCCGGTCGCCGCGTCGGGTAAAAGCCGGAAAACGGCCTGCGCGGTCGGAATTCTGTCCGGGGTGGTTGAGCCGGTCGCCGGTTTTTTGACTATCATTCTGTCGGGCATCGCGGTCGCGGTTCTGCCGTATCTGCTCGGCTTTGCGGCAGGGGCGATGATCTATGTCGCCATTCGGGAACTGATCCCCGGATCCTGCGGGCGGTCTTTGATCGGTTCGCTCTTTTTTGTGATCGGTTTTTCGGTCATGATGATTTTGGACGTTGCGCTCGGTTGAGCGAATAATAATACGAGGTATACAATGGATATCAAAAAGGAACTTTCAAATTTGTATGAGCCGGATTTTGCCGCGTTTCAGCGCCGGCTGATCCCGAATGTCGATCCCGAACGGATCCACGGGGTGCGTACACCGTACGTGCGCGCGTTGGCGAAAAAACTGGTCAAAGATCCCGACTGTGAAGCTTTTTTATGCGATCTGCCGCACGGCAGTTTTGAGGAAGATCAGCTACACGTTTTTGTGATCAACGCGACCCGTCCGTTTGACCTGTGTCTGGAACGGCTGGAGCGTTTTTTGCCCTATGTCGACAACTGGGCGACAAGCGATCAGATTTCACCCAATGTTTTCAAAAAAGAGCCGGAACGGTTACTGCCGTCGGTCGAAAAATGGTTGTCAAGCGACCATACGTACAAGGTGCGTTACGGTGTATCGGTGTATATGCAGTACTTCTGTGACGAGCGTTTTCGTCCCGAACAGCCCGAACGCGTGGCGAAGATCCGTTCGGACGAGTATTACGTCAATATGATGATCGCGTGGTATTTCGCGACGTTGCTGACCAAACGTTACGACGATGCGCTTCCGTTTATGAAGGGAACGCAGCTTGCGGAATGGACACGGTTGAAATCCATTCAGAAAGCATTGGAAAGCTATCGTGTCACGCCGGAACAGAAAGAGGAATTACGTTCGCTGAAAAAGAGGGAAAAAACATGAAAAATGTAAAAATCACCGTCATGCGTGTCGCACGGTATGACGATCTGATCGAACGGTATGAAAACCCGATCGAACATACCTGCTCCATGTCGGTGGGGCAGACCTTTCTGACCGACGGATACGAACGTCCGGACGGTTTTTGTGACAGCGCGTGGGAAAATCTTTCACCGTATGTTTTTGCCCTGGCACACGGCGGCGGCGACTTCTTTGACGGTTGGATGAAAAATCCGCGTTCGGCAATGATTTCCTGCAATGACGGGTTCCGTCCGGTCAGCTTCTTGTTAGAGACGCAGGAGTGACGGAAAAATCGGTTTTTTGTGTTGACACGTTTGACGCAACGTGTTATAATATGAACAATATTAATTATCAGTGAAATATTAAATATTCACTGCTGAAAAGGGATGTTTTTATGAAAATGAAAGCTGTGTTTATCGGTTTCGGCGGACGCGGTCAGGATTACTCCAACTACGTTTTTTCGCACGGAAACGAGTACGAGGTTTTCGCCGTCGCGGAACCGCGTTCGTTTTTGCAGAAACTGGCTGTGGAAAAGTACGGATGTCCGCAGGAAAACATATACAGTGACTGGCCGGAATTGCTGGCACGCGGTGTGATCGGCGACGTGATCTATATTTGCACGCAGGATAACGACCATGTTCAGCCCGCAATC
>JAZUFP010000027.1:0-3820 GCA_045640765.1 Acutalibacteraceae bacterium | reverse complement strand
CATTCTGTTTCAAGAATATGCTGATTCAAAACGGTTTATGACAAAAAAACGGATGGTACCAGTTTTGATACCATCCGCAGTGGGTATTATTCAGTTGTTGCAGGCTGACCGGTCGTGGAATCGGTCGGTTGTTGGGTATTGCCGTTACCGCCGTTATCGCCCGCCTGACTCTCGGCAGGTGCGGTGCTTTGAGGCGGCACGCTGCTTGCCGGTGTTTCAGAGGGTGTTGCCGATGACGGCGTATTGCCAGAAGCAGATTGGGTTGCGGATGAAGATTCGATATCAACAGAACTTGAAGATTTATTTGAAGTGTTTTGTGATGAATTGTTGTTATTTGTCTTATTCTTGTCTTTATCTTTATTAGTACCCTTCGTCTTGCTGTCGCTATCTGATGAATCGGAAGAATCTCCGCCGCCGCAGCGGGTACATTTGGCAGGAACATTACTGGAACGGAACCAGCCGATCTCTTTTGAACATCCGCTGCTTGCGATCAAACCGGAAGATTTACAGTAATATGCTTCTACAACGTCTGAACAATCTTCAAATTGCTTATTGCTCAAATCGGAATGGACGCTGCTCATGACTGTGCCCCAAAGCTTTTTGGCGATATTGGTATCGGGTATCCGTACTTTCTGATTATTCGTGTTATCATAACCACACCAGCAGGATGCCACATAATACGGTGTACCGCCGCAGAACCAAAGGTCGCATTCATCGTTAGTCGTACCGGTCTTACCGTAAACGGCCATCTTCGGGAAGTACGATTTGAGCATGGTCGCCGTACCGTTTTTCACAACGTTTTGTAACAAATGATTCATGACGTCAGCGGAATCCGGTGCGATTACGTAATGGCCGCGCGCGTTTTCACGGTTCAGTATGACTTCACCTTTTTCATTCCTCAACGGTTCACCGTGGGAATTCAATACTTTTGTGTAGAAATGCGGTTCATAATAAAAACCGTGATTACCGAAAATAGCGTACGCCGCCGCGGATTCAAGGGTTGTCAAACCGCCGTTCGTACCGCCCATGCCCAAAGGCGCAAGGTTCAGATCTCCGTTGCCGCCCGGTGTCAGGGTCGTGAATCCAAGTGATTTTGTCATGAATTCATAACTGGTTTCAAGGCCGAGTTTTTCATCCAGCAATTTGACCGGAACGGTATTCAGCGACTGCTCCAAAGCATATTTAATGGAAACGTTACCACCGTAACCGCCCATGTTACCGTAGTTGGCAACACGCCATTCGCCGTAGTGTTTGCTTAGATCCTGGATCAGCATGGAATAATAAATATCATTATTATCCATACAAGCCGAATAGACCGACAACGGTTTAATGGATGAACCCGGCTGACGTACCGCGGAAGTCGCACGGTTGAAAGATCGGTTGACTTTT
This sequence comes from Acutalibacteraceae bacterium, assembly GCA_045640765.1. GTDB lineage: Bacteria > Bacillota > Clostridia > Oscillospirales > Acutalibacteraceae > UBA737. Next base: position 2,431 of record JAZUFP010000027.1, on the reverse strand, counting down.
TTCTTTCCGATCCCGCCGACAATGCCGCGAACATTTCCTTTGAAATCCATAATGGTCATTGCTGACTGCATCTTTGTTCCGTTGCTGCCGACCAGACCGTAAGTGTCACGGTCTTTGTAAACCGCTTCCATTTTTGACTGGATTTCGGGATCGACCGTCGCATAGATCTTATAGCCGCCATTATAAAGCATACGGCTTGCGTATTTTGAATCCCAGTCATTTTCTTTTGCAAGCTGTTTTGTTACATCATCGATCAGACCGTCGATAAAGTAAGAATTAACCGAATCACCCGCAAGCATGGATTTTTTGCAAACGACTTTCAATTTTTCGTCGCACGCGGATTTATATTCATCTTTTGTGATGTACCCCTGACTGTACATTTCGGAAAGAACGGTATTTCGGCGTTTTAAGCTTTCTTCCTCGTTAAGGTCCGGCGAATATAAAGACGGATTCTTGGTAATGCCGGCGATCGTTGCGCATTCGGCCAAAGTCAGATTATTGACCTTTTTATTGAAATAATAGTTTGCCGCGACCTGAACGCCCTTGATATTATGACCGAGCGCGATTTGATTCAAATAACATTCCATAATAACGTCTTTGGAATAATGTTCTTCCAGATAGCGCGCGTTCATGATTTCGCGGATTTTGCGGCTCGCGTTCTGCTGATCATCCAGTGTCAGATTCTTGACCAACTGTTGCGTAACGGTGGAACCGCCCTGATTCGACGCGTAGAAATGCAGAAACATATTGGCAAACGCCGAAAAAGTACGTTTCCAGTCAGTTCCCTGATGCTGATAAAAACGTTTGTCTTCAATCGCAACGACGGCGTTGACCATATTCTGCGGAATACCCCGGTAACCTTTTTCGTTTTTAGAGGCCGCATTGTGATCGTATTCGACCCAAATACAGTTATTGTCGCCTTGTAAGCGTTTATATTCCTTATAGCCGCCTTTTCCGTTATCGACGTAAATGATCGTCGTGAACAAAGCTTCCAGGTCATTCAGGTTGAATTCATCAACCGTAGTATCAACCATCGTGAAGAAATAAAGCAAAAACGCGCCGATAACAACGCTGAATGTAATAACGCCGACCAAAAATATAGACAGAATGGTCATCAACAACCGGCGCTTGCGTTTTTGACGATGGTTTATTTTCTTTTCTTTTTTCTCTGCGGCGGCAGATGAAAAACTGAAAAGATCAACGACTTCCCCATCCGAAACATCGGACTGGTTCTGACTGCTCGAATCCGAAAAGAAATTCGGAATATCCAAATCATCCGAACGCTGATCGTTTGTTCCGTAACCGTTCAGATCCTGCGATTCATCCTGCGGATATTCAAAAAATTCGGACATTATAGCACCTCCGTATATGAAACATAAAATTACCATTTTAAATTATTATACCATGATTTTCTCATTTGTTAAGTTACAATTTTTTTACCATTACAAAATTAGAAGAATAATATATAAATACTAACAAAAAATATGGTCGAGGTGTATGATATGCGTAAAAAAATCATATACGGTATCGTAATCGGTTGCATGATCGCCTTCACAGTTTTCGGTATGGTTGAATTTTTAACACTGATGCCCGCGGTAAAAAATGATCCGGTTTACCTTTTACAGATCAGCAGCGGGACTGTTCAACTGTTTGAAAACGGAACGCCGGTCAAAAAATATCCGGAGATTGTTGTAGATAATCTGCCGTACGAAGACCGACAAAAACTTTCAAAAGGGATCAAATTTTCCAGTCGGTACGAAGCCGAACTTGCCGTCGAAGATTATGACGGATAAATTTCACAATACCCCCTTGAAAAATGCGAAAATAAAGGTATAATAGAAGTCAGAATCAATACAAAGGAGTATTCCATGGAAAAAGATGCTGCTTCCGCCGGCGTAGCGCCGGTCGGCGGGCTTTTCAGTACCGCTGAAATCAAAATTCTGATCTGCTATATCCTGACCGAATTGAATGAACCTGTCCAGACCGACAGTATGGTCAATCTGCTGCACTATGAGGGAATTGCCAATGCTTTTGAAGTAAGCGACGCATTCCATTCTCTTGAAAAAAGCGGTATGATTTTTTCGCCCGAGAATGACGGTCTTTTCACCGTGACCGAACAAGGTAAATCCGTTCACGAGACCTTGAAAGATTCCTTACCGGTAACTGTTAAAAACCGTGCGTTGACGGCAACAAAAAAGATGTTGACCCGTAACCGCAACGCGGAAAATTCCGACATTTCCATCAGCCATGAAGACGGATTGACCTACGTTACCTGCACCGCGCTGGATCGTAAAAAACCGTTGTTGAGTATTAAAATGGTCGTTGTTGACGATGCGCAGGGACAGCGCATCAAGGACCGTTTTCTTGAAAATTCCACAGAAATCTGTTCAACCGTCATTAACCTGCTGACGTGTGACAATGAATAAAATTT
>JAZUFP010000026.1:0-6390 GCA_045640765.1 Acutalibacteraceae bacterium | reverse complement strand
ATTGTTATTATCCAGCACACCGTAACCGATATCCTGCGGCAGTTCGCCTTTTTTGAAAGAAATAACGGTGTATTTCAGTTCGTTTTGATCGCCGGTCACATTAAAACCGTCAATTTTGATATCGCTTGAAATATCAGTCGGGGCGGCCTGCTGAAAAGCGACGTAATCCACATCATTTTGCAGAATGTACGGTTTTCCGTCCTTAACAAAGGATAACCCTTTCAGCAAAGAAACGATAATTTTGTCGGTCGATCCTTCTTTCAGCAGAGCATCGGCAAAGGACTGATGGACCTTGATTTCCAACGTATTTCCATTTTGCAAAACAATAACCGGCAGTTTATACTTGTCGTCTGCCGTGGACGGGAAGGTATGAAACGTATACCCGGACACATCGGTCGAAGCGTTGATCTCGTTAACCGTTTTACCGTTGACCGCGAGATAGTCGCCGATATAGCGATACGCTTCCCGGTCGATCACACCGTAACCGATATCATTGGGCAAAATCTCATCATCAAACGTAACGATCGTGTAGCGCAGTTCGCCGCCGTTCCCTGTGACGGCAAAGCCGTCAAGTGAAACGAAATCAGCCAGATCGACTGCGTTTCCCAAGCGAACCCATACGTCATTCTGCAAAACATAGGAAACGTCCTCTGAAACGATGCTGATCGTGTTTCCGTTTGAAACAGAAAGTCCCTGCAAAACCGAAACACATAATTCGCCGGACTGATCCGACAGATACCGACTGTGGATTTTGATTTCTATGGTATTGCCGTTCTGAAACAGGATGACCGGCAGACGGTATTTCGGGTCTGCGTTTGACGGGAACGTGGAAAACGTATACCCGGACGTATCGGTCGAAGCGTTGATCTCATTCACGGTTTTTCCGTTGACGGCAATATAATCGCCGATATAGCGATATTCCTCCCGGTCGAGAATACCGTAATCGATGCCGGCAGGCAAAACGCCGTTCGGAAAGGTCAGCACGGTATATTTCAGTTCCGCCGCGTTGCCGGTGGTATTCCACAGCGAAAGGGACACTTCTTCGGTAATGTCCTGTTCTTCCGGACCGGTCCCGCCGATCCACACGCCGTCCTGATATACAAACGAAACATCGCTCAACACATCAAACCGATTGTCGCCGGTGGAAAAGGACAACCCGCTTTTTACCATGATCTCGGGATCGCCCAAAAGGGTTGAAAGATAAGTATGATGCACCTTTATCTCAATGTTATTGCCGTTTTGAAACAGAATGATCGGCAGGCGGTATTTGACATCCGCCGTAGAGGGAAACGTATAAAACGCATAGCCGGACGTATCGGTCGAAGCATTGATCTCATTAACGCTTTTTCCACCGAAATACAGATAATCGCCAATATATTTATAATCTTCGCGATCAAGGATCCCGTAAGCCATAGTGGGATCCAGCACCCCCTGCGGAAAACCAATGCAGGCATAGGTCAACTCTCCCCCGCTGCCGGTAGTGTTCCACAGCGAAACCGAAATTCCCCTCGAAATATCGGCGGCCGAAACGGAAAAAGCGCCCAGCATGGAAACGGCAAAAATACAAACGCCGGCCCATATCGCGACAGCCTTTCTGATACAGTTTTTGATCATGACGATCACCCTTCTACGATTATGCTTTGATGCCGGTCATGGAAACGCCTTCGATCAGTTGTTTCTGCGAAAAGCCGAAAGCGACCAGTGGCGGAATACACATCAGTACCCCGACCGCCATGCGCTGATTGTCACGGAATGTCGGATCGTTGATCACCGTCCGATAAAGTCCCAACGCAAGCGTCCATTTTTCACGGGAATTATTCAAGTACACAAGCGCGGACGAATAATCGTTCCAAACGCCCAAAAAAGTTGTAACGCACAAATACGCCACCAGCGGAATACAGTTTGGCAGGGCGATACTGAACATACAGCGCAATTCATTCGCCCCATCGATCTTGGCGCTTTCAAATACCGAGTTCGGAATACCCTTGACAAACTGCATAATTAAAAAGATGTTGAGTGCGCCGCCCCCGAAAAAGGCGGGGATAATCAACGGGTTCAGCGTTCCGAGCCAGCCCCATTTCTGATACATCAGATACAGCGGAATGCGCAAAGTGATGCTGGGCAACATAGTCGATGCCATGGTCAGCGCAAACCAAAAGCCCTTGTATTTGAAATGCACCTTGGCAAATCCGTATGCACACAAAAAGCCGGAAAGGACGGTGCCAATAATACTGAATACCACAACCGTCAGCGTATTACCGGTCCATCCGATAAAATCGCTCAAATGCTGTGTGTTCCGATAACTTTCCAAAGAAAGTCCCGACGGCAGCAGTTTCGGCTGATCGAAAATTTCGGCTTCGGTCATGAAACTGCGCATCAGCATGACAAACAGCGGGAACATCAACATCAGCACCACAAGTCCCAGCAATGTGACCGTGATCGCGTTTTGAACGGTTTTAGTCTGTGTCTTCGCCATAATACACCCACTTATTCGTACAGAAAACGATTGCCGACAGCACCGCGATAATGGCAAACATCACCCATGACAGTGCCGAAGCGTAACCCATCTTGCCAAATTCCGTAAAAGCTTTTTGATAAATATATACACCAAAGAAATTCAGGGTTTTTTCATTCAGCGGATTTTTAAACATAAAGGCCATATCAAAAACTTGCAGCGTTCCGATTACGTTAAGCACCAAATTGAAGAAAATAGTCGGTGAGCACAGCGGAATGGTGATGCGCGTCAGTTTTTTCCAGGCGTTTGCGCCCTCTAAATCGGCCGATTCATACATAGATCTCGGAATGTTTTTCAACTGCGACAGCCAAATGATCATGCCGCTGCCAATCCCGAACATACTGACGAAAATAAAAGAAAAGAAAGCGGTTTCGGGCGTGGTAAAGAATTTTAGCGGTTTCATTCCAAGCGTTTCGAACAACAGATTCAGATATCCCCGTTTGGAGTCGGTAACGGTCATCCACAGCAGACCGTTGACCACAGTCGGGATGACGACCGGCGCGTAGCACAGCACGCGAAAAAAACCGATCCCTTTGATTTCACGATTCAAAAGAAGCGCCAGCGAAAAACTCAATATCAAATTCACCGGAATATACACAACAGTATACAACAGTGTACTGCGCAAAGATTGCAGCGCGATCTGATCTTTGAAAATATCCCGATAATTCTGTAATCCGACAAAAGTCTTCTCATTCAAAATGCTGATCTTGTTAAAACTGTTCCACAGTGAAGTTACCATCGGAGTCAAGGTAAACAAGACCAACCCCAAAATGACCGGCAGAATAAACAGCGTACCAAGATATTCTTTTTTCAGTTTATCCACGAACGATTGTTTTTTCATTCAAAATATCCTTTATTATTTGATTTTGCAGGATGATACGGCATTCTGGAAATTGGTGATGGCTATTTTCAGGTTCGTGTAAGCGGTATCTTTTCCGCCGTAATAGGGGGTGTCAGCATAGTTGCCGGAAATCATCACCTGGTCCATGACCGAGGCGGTATTATTGAGAATGACCGAGGAATCTTCCGCACTGAAATCGTTGAACATGGCCAGATTAAAATCCTTTTCCGGTGCTGCGATAAAGGCCTCATGATTCAAATCCGCGCTGCCATAGGAACGCCATGACGCGTCGCTTGCCAGACTTTTCAGCACCGGCACGATTGAACCGGTCTGCCCGCCGATCTTCTGCCCGTCTTTGGAAACGATGAAACGCAGAAATTCATAGGCATAATCCTCATTGGTTTTTTTGTCTTTATTACCGTCCGCATTGCTGATGCGCTGTTGTGCCATATAAGTAATGGCATAGCCGCTGCATCCGATACCGACCGCGTCGGTAGGCATCGGCAAAAAGTCGATGTCATATTTTTCGGTGGCGGGCATTGCCGGCAGATCGGGACGGACGCTGATTTTCATCGCTGCGCCAAGGTTGGTGAACGAACAGCCGCTGACCTTGGACAGTTCGGCGATATAACCCTTGTTGACCAATCCGAAAATCCGGCTGAAAGCGACCAGATTCTTTTTGGAATCAAACCGGATCTTTCCGTCTTCGATCAGCTCTCCGCCGTAGTGTTTGACAAACGACATATACGACGCGTTAAAGTTCATACGCGCGTCAACCGGAACCGCACGCTCCCGGATGCCGGCATCCGGTGCCTTATCCGCATCCATGGCCCGGCGCAGGCGTTCACAAGTCTGCAAAAATCGCTCATAATTCCAGCCCTCTTTCAGGGAATCAATTTCCTTTTCGGAAAAGCCGGCAGCACGGAACATATATTTATTGATAAAAATCACGCACTTGTTATAATCCCGCGGCATAAAATAAATGCCTTGATCCTTGGAGTTTTTATGCGTAATATTGATGACTTCCTCATAAAAATCGCCAAGATCGACAGAATCATCTTTTTTGATGCGCTCGCTTAAATCCACGAATATCCCTTCTTCCGACCACGGTGCGTGTTGTTCCCCGGTCGTCCACATGATATCAGGCATCTGGTCGGGACTTTGCACATTGGTCGACATGGCCTGCAAATAGTTGCTGTCGGGAAGATTGCGGATATCCACACAGATTTCGGGATGTTTGACCTCAAACGCATCTTTCCATTGTTTCATCAGCGTTCCTTCGGCCGGATCGATCCCGATCATGACCGAAATATGGATCTTATCATCCTGCTTCTTTTTGCCGCAGGAACACAGCACGGCGATCAGCACGACTGCCGTGACAAGTGAGATGATTCTAACAAAAAGTTTTTTCATGACAGTTTCTCCTTATCTCACGGTGATTTTTTGCGCACAGAACGGAACTTTGACACATATCGTTCCATCCGAAACGGTATACTCGGATTTCTCCATTTTTTCCCCATCAATATATACTTTCGGCGTTTTGTTCTTTGTTTTTAAGCAGACCTTCATCTGTAATCCGTTGGTATTGCCGCGGACGCTTTCCAGAACAACATAATCCCCACCGATCTCCAAATCATACTTCACGTCATGATACATCAAATTTTCCATGCGCCAGAAATCAAGTTCCGACGGCAGGGACGGATGGACTGTAAGGATATTTTTTTCGGTACTTTCCAATCCGAAAAATCCGAACGGTACGGCAGCGTACAGAATGGCGTTTTCCAAAAACTCGGTATCCAGTCCCAAGGCGCCGGCCGTGCCGCCTCCCTGTAAGTTGATACCTTTTTGCTGATAGTACGCCCGATAAAACTGGTTGCTGCCGAAACTTTTAGCCGAATAATCATAAACGTCGAGATACCAATCCCGGATTTCCGACAGACGCCCAAACGCATTGTCGACCCCGTCGGTTTCAAGTCGCGTCATCAGATCATAAAAAGAAGTGAAAGCGATCGCACCGCCGTCCTGCACCGAAGTACCGAACGGATAACCTGCTTCGGGCGCGTGTCCGGCCGTGTACTGAACGGCGTTTTTCACGGTTGTGACGCGGGGTGCGAAATGGAACGCATAAATATCTTTTCCGGTAGAATCGTCCCCTTTGACGGTGCGTTTTCCGGCGATCCATTCGGTGACTGATTTTGCCTGTTTTTCGGTGGCCAGTCCCGCCCAAAGCGCCATGGTGTTGAACACGGTGGAGCCGTAATCAACGACCTCTCCCCGTCCGTTAAAGCCCTCGATGAATCTGCCTTTTTCGGGATCAAAAAATCCGGTACGAGTGGTTTTATCGACCTCTTTGGTCACTTCGGCTTTTGTCATTTTACAATAGCGGTTCAATTCATCGACCGAAAGTGTGCAGGAATGATTGCCGCCGTCGAACAGCTGAACGGTCTGCTCGGGAACGGAAATCCCCTCGGTTTCAGCCGCGCCGAGCAGATAAATCATATCCTGCAATGTACGGTAGTAGAGCGTCTGCGCGTACAGTGATTTCGGCGAAAGTGAAAGAACATCCCAATAGCTGCTGGCAATCGTGTGCGCCACGCCGTCGTCAATGATACCGCCATCGTGTCCGACAAACTTTGACAGATCGCAAAGACCGCTTTGCCCGTCAAGATTATAGACCATGAACGCCGTGATCTTCAAACAGTTGCCCAGTACCTTTTGAAGCACCTGCGTATCGCCGGTAAACTCGTAATACATTTTAGCGGCTTCAAGATAGGCGTAACCGTTGTCCAGTTGACGGGAATCGTAATTGCCGCGCACAAAATTCAGATTGACGCTGCCGTCAAGGGTCTTGCCGGTTTTCGCCTTAACTGTCAGCGACAGATCGGTAACGACTTGATCGGTCCCCCAATGCTCATTCAGATACATGGCAAGATAGAAATGCTTATTCAACACCGCGCGGTCATCGGCAGAAAGCACCGAATAATCCGATGCTTTCACGGTGTAGGTCTGATCGCTGTTTCTGGTTTTCCAACTA
>JAZUFP010000025.1:0-2386 GCA_045640765.1 Acutalibacteraceae bacterium | reverse complement strand
CCGGCATTGCCAGAACCTTTTCGGCAAAGTCGGCATAGATGTTCAGCATCTGGATCGTTTCGGCTTTGGCTTCCTCCCGTGTGGCGTGCAGGGTGTGGCCTTCCTGCCACAAAAACTCACGGGAGCGCAGGAACGGACGGGTCGTCTTTTCCCAACGTACTACGCTGCACCATTGGTTGTAAAGTTTAGGCAGATCACGGTAAGAGTGTACCACGTTTTTGAAGTGGTCGCAGAACAGCGTTTCACTGGTCGGACGTACGCAAAGGCGTTCTTCCAGTTCTTCTTCACCGCCGTGGGTCACCCACGCGACTTCGGGCGCGAACCCTTCCACGTGATCCTTTTCCTTTTGCAGCAGACTTTCCGGAATGAAGAGCGGCATATACACGTTTTCATGACCGGTCGCCTTGAACATAGCGTCCATCTGATGTTGGATGTTTTCCCAAATGGCATAGCCGTACGGGCGGATGATCATGCATCCCTTGACCGAAGCATAGTCGATCAGTTCCGCTTTCAGGCAGACGTCGGTATACCATTTCGCGAAATCTTCCTCCATGGAAGTAATATTTTTTACCATTTTTTCATTAGCCATAATAATCACCGCATAATATTATATATCAGAAGAAACGGTTTTGCAAGAATTTTTCACTTTCCCTTAAAAATTTCAGAAAAAAGACAAAAAATCATTGACAAAACCGCTTTTTGAACATATTATGATTAAAGAATATTTTTTTGGAGGATTCAGTATGATACTGGAAAAAATAACAAAAATTCTGGCGGAACAGTTGGACGTTGACGAAGAAACCATCAACGCCGATACCCGTATCGCGGAGGATCTGAACGCGGACAGTCTGGACGTTGTCGAATTGCTGATGGCTGTTGAATCGGAATTTGATCTTGAAATTCCGGATGAGGCGATCGAATCGTTGAAAACGGTCGGCGATGTTGTGGATTACATTCAGGAACACGCTGAATAATGAAACACCGAAAGATCCGCCTTTCCGGCGGATCTTTTTTTGAAGGAGGGAAAAACCGTGCTTTTGGCCGAACAGATCCGAAAACAGTTAGAAAGGCAGATACCGGTCACCGTGCTGGAAACGGTCGGCTCGACCAACGCCCTGGCGCATGAAGCGGCCAAAGCGGGAGCGGTTTCCGGAACGGTCATCGCGGCATTGCGTCAAACCGCCGGCAGAGGTCGGCTGGGACGAACGTTCTTTTCTCCCGACGGCGGGCTGTATATGAGCGTAGTCCTGCGGCCCGAGATCGACCCCCGGGCGGTGCTGTCGGTCACAACGGCGGCGGCAACGGCAGTCTGCCGCGCGTTGGACGGCTTTTGCGATACACGCCCCATGATCAAATGGGTCAATGATATTTATCTTGCCGACCGTAAGGTCTGCGGCATTCTGACCGAGGGCGCTTTTTTGCCCGAAACGGGGAAACTGGATTACGCGGTGCTGGGGATCGGGCTGGATCTGACCGGGCCGGCGGACGGCTATCCTACCGATATTGCCGACCGTGCCGGCGCGATTTTCGGGAAAGAACCGGTTTCCGAAGAACAAAAAGCGGCTGTGGCCGCGGCAATACTCAATGAATTCTTCGCGCTGTACCGGGATGACGGGATTCAAAACGGGCTGGATGAATATCGCCGCCGCTCTTATCTGGACGGCAAAACGGTCACTTATGACCGAAACGGCCAGACGCATACAGGTACGGTCGTCGGGGTGGATGATAACGTGCGGCTCGTTTTAGAAGAAAACGGCAAAAGAATTTTAATGGAAGCAGGGGAAGTCTCCGTATGCGTGAACAAGTGAACAGCAGAGTGACGAATGCGGTTTTGACGGCGGTTTTTTCGGCGGTTATTGCCGTTTGTTCCTGGATTTCCTTTATGACGCCATGGGGAATTTCCTTTACGCTGCAAACCTTTGCGGTGGCTTTGTGCGGGTACTTTTTAGGTTTCAAACGAGGTACGGCGGCGGTTACGGTCTATTTGTTGATCGGATTGATCGGACTTCCGGTTTTTTCCGGATTTAACGGTGGTTTCGGTGTCTTTATGGGGCCGACGGGCGGTTTTCTGTACGGCTTTTTGCCGTTTGTGATTCTGTGCGGTCTGCATTTCAAAAGAAGGTGGATATCCCGGGCGCTTTCGGCGGTCGGATTGGCGGTTTGCTACCTGTGCGGCACAGTGCATTTCTGCTTGATGACGGGAAGCGGGTTCGCAGCGGCTTTGATGCTGACGGTTGTACCGTATGTCGCCAAAGACGTGGTTTCGATCGTGATGGCAAAGTTGATTGCCGATCGGATGCGTAAACAGTTTTCAAATTGATTTTAACCGAAAAAAACGGACACGGTAAAAACCGTGTCCGTTTTGCTTTGTTTTAACCGATCTTCG
>JAZUFP010000024.1:0-1713 GCA_045640765.1 Acutalibacteraceae bacterium | reverse complement strand
GAAAATGTGTTGAAACCATTCTCTAACATGAAATCACGCAAATATATCCCGGTCAAAACCGAAAACGGCATCAAAAAGGTTGACGGAACGACAGCGCTGTACGGTGATATGACGCCGGTTTATTTCTTCAAACAGCTTGGTCCGGAATTCGAAAAGGTATTTGCAGATCTGCTGGAAGCGCAGAAAAAATACGGTCAGTATTATGAACTTGACAAAGCAAAAGTCACAAAACTGAAAGAAAAATACCATTATTCCGAATGGAAAGACAAAACGTTTGAGTTCAGGACCAGTTACGGAGACGATATAAAACTGACTGTTGATCAGGCAATGCAGTTATATGCTACCCGTAAACGTGAACTGCTGAACGGCAAAAAAGCAAATCATTTATTGAACGGAGGAATCTTATTAAAGGATGAAGTTGATTTTGATAGTGAGGCGGAAAAATACAAAAAAGAAAAAGACGGCAAAAAAAGGAATGACCTATTAAGTAAACTATTTGTAACGGCGAAAACGAATGCGCATCGGATTACTTTGTCAGATATTATGCGTGTTTCTGTATTTCTTAATCAAGAACAGAAAGATTATGCTGACGAATTGGTCGAATACCTTTCTTTCAACAAGGGCGAAATCGGTAATGAAGCGTCCATGAAGTTACACGGATTCAAAAAGTTTACTGAAAATTATTATATACCGTATCAAACACCACGAGATTATTTGTATTCAAAAGTAGGAGTGACGATAGAACCAAAACTGAAAAATAAGTCGTTCACAAAAGCGTTGAAGCAAAAAGCAGGTACGCCGTTGCTGTTAAGCGGAATCACCGAAGTGGCTGTCAATCACATGATCGAAATGAATGCCTACGGCACATATACCGTTCCGATGGAAACATTGAGCCGTATATACAATTATGCTACCATACCAAATAAAATTGATGAACTGAAAGATATAGAGGTTTCAAATGATACGTATGATAAGCAGATTAAAAAACTGAAAGAAAAATACAAATATACCGAGTGGGAAGGCGATATCTTAACTTTCAAAACAATGTCCGGCAGTGATGAGAAGATGACGGTTGAGGAGGCAATGCGGTTATATGATATGCGCGGATGGGGTGGATTTGACACAGAAGCACAAAAATACTACTTTGAAATAGTTGACGCTTTGCTGACAAAAGAACAAAAAGCATATACGGATGAAATAAAGCGATTTAATGTTCCGGCACTGGGGAGTTATGGGAATTATGAATTACAGATTGAAAATGTCAAAACGGAAATGCGCCGTGTATTCGGCAACGGTGCGATATCGTACATGGAGAAGTTCATCGAGGATATGAACCACAGTCCGCGCATGGATAATCTGGACAGGTTCCTGAACCGGCAATTGTCCCGCATGAAAAAGGGTGCCGTGATGAACTCGGTATCTGTTGTAATCCAGCAACCGTTATCAATTGTCCGGGCGATGGCGTATGTGAATCCGAAATACTTCCTTAAAACAGAGTTTGATCTGAAAGCGCGCGACTACGAAGAAATGAAGGAATACGTCGGAGAGGCAATTATAAAAGAAATGGGCCGGTTTGATATGGGTGTCAGCAGCAGTACGACAGAGCTGATCTTAAACGAAAAACCGAAAAATTTCAAAGAACGTGTTAAAAAATTCTTCGGTAAAGATTCAACGTATCGCGATGACATTCTGCTGTGGGCCGCCGGGAAAGCA
>JAZUFP010000023.1:0-18203 GCA_045640765.1 Acutalibacteraceae bacterium | reverse complement strand
TGGTGATCAGCTTGCCGTCACGCTCCAAAACCTGCTCGCTGATGTGGTATGCGAAGCTCGGTGCACCTGCGTATGCGGCATCGGTGCCAAGCCAGGCGGCAATCGTCTGGGCGAGTTCTTTGCGTTTGCTTCCGGGCACATTGAATTTGACTGTCATGGAAATGACCTCCTTGTTTTTTTGTACCCACATATTCGCTCTGGATGTGGCAAATAGCAAGTTATTTTTCAGCATAAATGTACCAAATATAAAGCACATTATTTGGCACGTTTTCGTTACAAAAAAAATCCGAACACCGGCACCGTCTTTGGTGATGTGTTCGGATTTTTTATTTAGTTGACTGATATAACATACTTCGATTTTAAAAAAATAAGCACCACTCGCACTTTTTCGGAAATAAAAAAACACCCGGAAGCCCTTAAAATAGGGTTTTTTCGGGTGTTGCAAGATGGTCCGAGTATTCATAAGGGATTTGATTCCTGCTCCGAATACACATATTTCTGCTTACTATCCTGTGCAGGGATTGCCTTGATCATACGGGGATATGAAAGAACAAATCAAAAAGAACTGCGGTCACGGAAATTCACCCTGACCGCAGTTCTTTTATTCAACAAATTCTGTTTTGTTACAATAACACCGTTTTCGCCATGTCCCAAAGCAAAGGTTATCGCAGGGTGTTTTTTGCGATGCTGTTTCTCGTGATGAACCTTGCGGTGACAGAATGCAGAAAGCGTTTTTATCTTTCCGCACTTTGAAAGAACTCGGAGTTGCTGAATTTGCTTCGTTTCCGCAGGAAAACGGGGTATGCTTTTCTACCGAATGCGGGAATGCGGACGGTGTATTTTTGCTTTTTGATTTAAAGGAAGAACAGGCCGGGATTTTCGATGTCGAGTTGGAGATGTCTGAAGAAACGGAAATCTTGATTGGTTACGGGGAACATCTCAACGATTTGCGGATCAGAACCGGAGTTGACGGTCGTCAGTTTTCCGCTGTTTATAAAGCCAAACCGGGTCGGCAAAATTTTATCTGGCCATTTAAAAGATTCGGATGCAGATATGTTTCGCTGTATATTTATTCAAACTCTTTGAAACTGTATTATAGCTGATAACACAATCTCGAAAAGACCTTAAATAAAGACTCGATCAAACTCATCCGATCTGTTTTCCGTCAAAAAGTATCCGGCACATCGACGTTAAACGGAAGCGGTGCCCAGTTATGTATTTTCCGCTCATCCAACAGCAACAGATCGATTCCAAAGAATGCCCGTTCCGCTTCAACGTGGGAGAATTTCCGGGCATTCGACCGTATTTCGGTCTCGCAGACGGTCGGTCTGCCGTCTGTAACGGAAACGCAGTATCCTTTTCCGTCTATTTCAAAATCTTCCGTACCGTCTTCCAAACGGGTGTATGCGGCTTTCAATGACAGAAAACCTTGCAGGACCGTCCGCCAGTTCAACACATGGATCATTTCAACCTGATTGATTCCGGCCTCTTCACAGATGCCGTACAGGAACGACGCGCGTTCGGTCCTGAACGGAGAAACCCGGATATCTGTTTCGTTTAAATTTTCCTGTGCAAACAGTGCTTTCAGCACGGCGGGAAAATCCGATTCCCGAATCACTTCAACTTCCCAGCAGTTGCCGTAACAGTAGCCGATCCGCTCACCGTTTCGATAAACGATCCGGCACCGTGTATTCCAAGTTTGCATGATGGCCGAAAACTCTTTTTCATCACGCAAAGCATGAAGCGGATTCCGTTCGTATAGCTTTTTAGCAAACCGTATGGAATCTGTATCGTGATTATCAAGGTCAACAAAGCTGATTTCAGTACAGTCTAAATTGGACATACAATGACGAATATTATCCTTTGTAATACGAAAACGAAGTTGCGTACCGGCCGATTCAAAGCCGAAATAGCCGTAACGCTGACGTTGTCCGCCCAACACCAGCAAATCCGTTCCCGAGTTCCGAGCATCATCGATAACCGCCGGCATCAGCTCTTTCATATACCCTTTTCCGCGGGAATACGGATGAACCGAAACACTGCCGATCAGTCCGACACGCAAAACCGTCTGCGCAACTGACAAAGAGAAAAAGCGGTCGGCGACCAATGCCTTGATCATTCCGTCTTCCCGAATAAGATAGTGTTCCGCGCCGAGACCGTCGGCATCGTCACCGTATACTTTCGGAATCAGCGTTTTAAAGTCGTGCGGTGCGTGTGCCTGTGAAAAAACGTAATTAATAAAATCAATGATCTCCGCTTTCTCATGCGGGGTTCCCTTTTCGATAATCTGATTCATGAGAACTCTCCTTTGTAATTGCCTGATACTGTTTTACATCAGCGGGGTTAAACATCAATATTCGTAAGAATAGGAAAGCCGGCCAAGCGGAAGAACATCACCCGTAACGTAATAATCCAAAATATCATTTTCACATTCGACGCCATCCGCGTATTTGAACGAGATGGAAACGCCGGAACCTTTGATCCGCAGTTCGCTCTTCGGAATACGGATTTCCATTTTGTTGCCGACGATTTTACAGTCCACATCCGCTTTACGAATAAAATTATACCCGCCCATACACACTTCCAGGGAGGTTTTCCCGGATTGGTTCGGATGACGGTTCAGCACGTAGTGAAAACCTTCCCATGATTGCGCGTCCAGTCCGTTGACACGGATAAACAGATTCATCCAGTTAGTACGGTCCGCCGGACAAGGTTTGATTTCTTCGGTTGTTTTGATATAGAAATAGATATTCTCGGAACTGTGGGCAACGCGAATTTCCTCCACCGGATTTTCCGGTTTTGGTATCTTGTATTCACCGATCCCGTGCGCACCGACAGAATCCCGCTCGGATTTGGCAAACGGGCGGCCGTAATAGGCGATCCCATCCTCCCAGATCCACTGCGGATTTTCCGCGCATCCGATATCTACACCGAATCCGATATTCCCGCCGTCGGCACATTCCTTGAAGCGTCGGATATTCTGCACCGTTTTCATAAAGGTACTGTCACCGATGCCGTTTTTCATCATTTCAATATCACGGGAATATTCCACGTTGAACGAATCACAATAGGTCGGCGTGGTATGACCGTCCCGGGTCCAGAACAACTTTCCGGCACCCCATTCGTTCCATCCTGTCAGGAATACAATCTGCGGATCGACCGTCTTTGCAACGTCCCACTGTTCCTGATAATTAGTATCATACGGAACATTTTCCTTGACGTTGGCGCCGTCCCGATCCGACCAGCCGCGACCTTTGGTTTGGTTGGTGAACATTCCCTCAAACGGCTTGGGAGGATGTTCCGCCCAACTCATGGCGCCGGCGCTTAACTGGGCGACCGAAACGCTCATCGTATCGGTATAAACACGCTGCGGCCGTTCAATGCTGATATACGGAAAACCGTTTTCCTCATACCGTTGGGTCGGCCATTGGGGTTTGCGCCAATGGAAAAAGTCAACAATTTCCGGCGATAACCGTTCGTAGCCTTCCGGAATACCGGTTGCCTGATCAATGACGTAATAAGCGGCCGGGGAAGCAAACTTGTCCGGATAGCCGATCATCAGCGGCTTATCATACGGCCCGTAAAACCACAGATCCCGGTATTTTTCATCCGAATAAACTTTTTCGTACAGGTATTTCAGCAACGATTTTTCTTTATAGCCGCCAAAATGAGTGAAGTTTGTGAAAAAACAAATTTTCGGTACATTCCAGCCGTTTTTCAAATATTCCAAAGATAAATTCAAATACGTTTTCAACTGCTCCGGATAGGTCTCACCATTGGTATAATCAAAAGCGACAAAGTCAATGCCGGCCTCGATAAAAAGTTCCAGATGTTTCCGGATGACCCATGGATCACCAGGATTGTAATAACCGTACAGCGGTTCAGTGCAATAAACCGGTCCGTCATTCAGCGGTGTATCATCCCATAATAAATCCGGTTCGGTTGCCAGCATTTTTTCAACATCGTAGATCCGGTGGTTTCTGTTCGGGTCGTTCGCAGGATCGCGCATCGTTTTCCCGTTAAAGGAAGTGCCACGGAAAAAGAAATAAAAAATTCCGACGTAACGATCCGACCGAACGGTTCCGTTGGTCCGGATCTCGTTTCCCAATGCATCTACGCCTTGAATTTTCAAAAACTGTTTTTGTTTATCGACTGAATTATTCATAAAATCACCCCTATTGATGTTATAGTTATTTTAGTGGATTTATCAACGCCAAACAAGTACATATATTACGCAAAAAACGGTCAATATTACGCGTAAAACTTTTCATCAAAAACGATCAGCGGTGATAAATCGGACCGTCCGTATGGATGATGCGCATCGCCTGAAAGCCTCTTGTTATTTGCTTTGTAACATTTCCCGCAGGACCGGTTCAATCGCCGAAGCCATCGCAAAAAAGCCGGCGTCCGTAGGATGACATTTGTCGACCGTTCCGTTGCCGGACACGGCATCCATTAAAGTCATTCCATTAATGAACCAAACATTTTGATCTCCGGCCTCCACGGCGTTTCGATAGGTTTTTTCTACCGCCGCCAGACGTGCCAAATCGTCCTCCCTGCGCATTTTCGTATCCGACTGATCCAGACATCCCGGACGGGAAAGGATCAAAATCGGCAGATCGGGCTGTGCGGCACGAATAATCTTAAAAAACGGCTCGTGTGTTGACAGCAGTTGTTCCGCCGTTTCGGCGTTATGGTCATAATCCAGTACAAACGCGCTCATTTCAAGGGAAGCGATATACTCCGCCATGGCAGTTTCCCCTTTTGCCGAACCCGAAAAGCCGAGATTGATATAATCAAAATCCATTCGGTCAGACAGCACACCCTGATAGCAGGATGACGGTCTGGAAGCGCATCCACCTTGTGTAATGGAAGAACCGTAAAATACGACCGGCTTAGCGGTTTTATAGGGCGCCGGCGTCAACACTTCAGCATCCTTTTTCAAGACGATATACAGCGTTTTAACATCGCTGTACAGCGGAAAATGCAGGGTTAAATCTTTCATGATATCACCCGCATCAAGATAGGCAGATGATTCAAACCTGCTTTCGACATCCCACGGCGGGATAAACGAGGCAACGTGTTTCTGCCGACCGTTCTCATACAGGGTCAAATCGAATCCTGCCGATCCGGAAAGCGCTATGTGCGACATTTTACAGATGCGGTCTAATTCGGCAACAATGCCGACATATGGACTGTTTGTTTTGAAGCGTACCCTACCGCCCGCCGTATTGGAGCAAAGCCATGCCACGCCGTCACTGACCCGCTGTGCGCATTCCCGCGGCATCCGGGCGTAACGGTCGCCGTCCGGTCGGACACCCAGCAGACGAAACGGATCTTGCGTCGGCAGATAAAAAGCCGGATCCGGCAGATTCATAGATGTTTCAATGATAAAATTTTTATCGATTTTTGTGATTTCCAACGCAAAATCCTCCTATAAATGATTATACAATAATTCATGAGTAAAAACAACCGATGAAGAGTCTTTTCCATTTTATCATGCTTTTTCTTCCAAATAACCGGTAAATTTTGATAGGAACGGCGTTTCTGAAAACCGTTTATCCGTCCAGAAGGACCTGAAACCCGTTTCCTTATGATAACGATCACCGTATTTATCCCACAATACAGTGACATAATGACCATTTCTGATGCTGTTTTCATCCAAAACACAATACTGCATATCTAAACGCCGCTTACAACCGGATCATTAAGTCTATTTTAGCGAATCCCATCGATAAAAACAATGGTTAATATTCCGCAAAATACGGCATATATTATGTTATTTCAAGTAAAAAATAAGACCGCCTGTTTCCAGACGGTCTTTCGGGGATTACAGTTTATCCGCGATGGTGTTAGCGAGATCGGCTAACGGCGAATTCTTTTCACCGCCGAAATCCAGGTTGCCCCAATCGGGATCTTCGTTCGCGCCCGCGGGCGAAACGGTCAAAATATCTTCATCCATCGAGATAATGCTCATCAAAGCGTTTTCGTATTTTACTGCCATGAATCATAGATCCTTTCTCCGCTGGTAATACGGGTCGGGCCGATCACGGTCTCGCCGTTCGCGGTATAAGACGCGGTGGCAACAACGGAAGCGGCATCGGTCACATCGCCGATTTCAAGGATTGCCACATAGGTGCAGCTCAGCGATTCGGCGGTAACGACTTCTTCTTCGTTGATGAAAGAATCATAAATGGAATCCAGCGTGGTGCTGTAATTCACACCGTCGATCGAATAGTCGATCGTGATGTTTTCGTACGCTTCAATATCGGCGGCGTCGCCGGTCAGTTTGACCACGAAACGCGCGTCGTTGCCCTTGCGCTGGGTTGCGACAGACAGGTTGCCCGGGATCACGTCAATGTGATCACGGCTGATTTCTTTGCCGCAGACATCACAGTACACGACCGCGTCATAACCGGTCGGGGTGACGTTTTCGTTGATTGCTTCGCCGGCGGTATGCGAATCGGCAGAGGCGTCAACAGAATACAACTGAATGTTCTCAATATCAATGGAATCCACACCGTTAGTCTGACCATTCTGATTCAGACCGAACAGCGGCGAGAAATTATCCGTGTCGATCGCGACATTGCGGAAATACTGTTCGCCATTGATCCAGATCGAAACTTTGTTTCCGCCGCTGCGGATCACGAACTGATCGCCATCGGCTCTGGTATACGCCTTTTCGGAAGAAGCGACAAAAATATCACCGCCGCCGAAATAGTCGTATTTGTAAAGTTGAACCGCATCGTTCCAGACATACAGCGCATAATATTGCATGTTGCTGTAAGCACGGAAGATCAGGTCCACACGGCCGGTCGTTGCGGTAACGTCCGCTTTCATGATGACCGTATCGGTAGCGGTAAGGGCAGTACCTGTGGTCAGGTATGCGCCGTTACCGAAACTGCCGGTCATGGTAAAGCCGAGTTTTTCAGCATCCCACGGCTGCAGGCTGGAAGCCGGAAGTCCCCACATGGTATCGGTGAAACCGGTAATGCTTTCCGCTTCGTTCACAAAACAGACCGGATCGGTCGGAACTGCTTCGTTCAGACCGAGGTCTTCTTCCAGACAGAACAAAGAAGCGTTGGAAATCGTAGCCGGTACGCCGGCAGAAGTGTTCAAACCACAAGAAGCAGCATAATTGACCGTATCGATCGTTTGAGCATAATCGCGCAAAACCTGTTCGCCGTTAACCCACATCGAAACAGCGTTATTACCCGACTTGATCACGAACGTATCGGTGCCGGAGGCCGCCGGTGTAAAGGTGAAGTCGGCAAAATTGACCTGTTCAACACAGTTTACAACATGGCTTAAAAAACCGTGGCCATCGGGATAGATATATGCCGCCCAGTAATCGGTGCAGGACATACCGCGGAAAATGATGTCCGTACGGCCACCGCTGTAATCGGAAAGGTCGACCGACAGAACGGCAGTCTTACTCTGTGGAACATTATAACCGGCGGTGACCAGCGCGCCATTACCCGGTTTATCAACCGTAAAGCCGTTGGTGGCGTCATTCCACGCCGGCTGATAATCGGCATTGCCCTGTGCCCAGTACGGGCCGTTCCAACCGGAAACGAAATCGATATAATCTTTATTGCCTTCGGGTTTGACCGGAACGGGTTCCGGCGGAATATCCTGCGTCCAGAAAGAAACATCGGAAACCGTAATATTGGGGAACCAGAAACCGACGACCGGAGCAAAACCGCCGGCGCTGATCGCGGCTTCGTCGATGTACTGTACACCGTCGACCCAGACACTGACGGCACTGGCGGTCGATTTGATCACGACGTTTTCGGCCGCGACGGCGGAACGACTGTAAGAAGCGGACGTCACAACGTCATCCGACGAACCCCAATCCCATGCATTCAAGTGATACTTTTTCACCGTAACAGCGGTATTGCTGACAAACACGGAGAAAATATCGGTAGCACCTGCTCCCGGATTACCGAAAGCGGCACTGCGGAAAACGATACCATAGTTGGAATCAACCGCATCGGGCAAAGCGCTAACGGAAACATACCCTTCTTTGTCGCTCGGAACGGAATAACCCTGTGCCAGAGTAGCACCCCAAGCCTCATTGGGGAAAGTTGCGCCCTTAGTCGCCGTGTTCCAAGCCGGCATATCTCCGGCACCGACACCATAGCAAGAGCCACAGAATCCGGTAATGCTGTCGGCATAATCAGTTGCATCGGCCGGTTTGGTCGGTGCGGTTGTCGCTTCAGCGGAAGCAACAAAAGGTACAGTCGCGAAAACGGTAAAAATCAATGCCAGCGAAAGTACCAGCGCTAAGATTTTGCTTGTATTTTTCATTTGTGTTCTCAAAAGAAATCCCTCCTTATATAAATATATTTGAACACATTATTATTATAAATTCTTTACTTTTTGCTGTCACTAGTCAATATTGGCGAATTTATGGTCAATATTATCCTATTTTCCAAAAATCAACGTCCATGCCCTAAAAAAATGGAGCCATTGAACAAAAAAGCGACCCTTGCAAAAAGGATCGCTTAAATTATTGTTTACGGATCTTTCGGTTTATCGACAGATACCGCAACCTGTTCTTTTTTCTGCTTTTTTTTCTTTACGAGCAACCAGAGTGCCGTACCGACAGCCAACAAAATGACCAGTACGCAAATAATGATAGGCCAGGTATAATATTTCCAGTCAACCGAAGTTGTTTTGATCAGTTTATACCACTTGCTTTTCGGTTTGCCGGAGTCACCATTATTCAGTTCTTCTTCCTTGATATCCGCAAAGTCTTCGAAATCGTTATCGAACTCTTCGTAAATATCCACTTCATCAATTTCCGAATTATCGTCTTCATTGACAATATCGGTCGGCTCGTTATCCGATTCAGTGGGATCTTCGGCTTTTTCCGGTTTGTCCGCTTTTTCAGATTCATCTGTTATTTCCGATTTCTCCGTTTGTTCTGATTCATCCGTTTTTTTCGCTTCCTCAGTTTTTTCCGGTTCTATCGGTTCTTCCTCAGGTTCTTCCTCGTCATAGTCATCATAATCGTCATCGCTGTCTTTTTTCTGTTCCTCAGGTGCAATATGTTCGGGCATACTTTCCTTCAGTTTTTGGAAAGCCGCCAATTCCTGATCCGATGCATAATGAACATTCAAACCTGAAAGACTGGATGTTCCGCTCATCCGTTCATTGAAAAATCCAAAAAAGTCACCTAAGACGTAATCGGAACCGGATTCATCACGATAATAACATTCACCGTCAATAAAGAGAGAAACTTTTCCCTGTTCATACAAAACTTCCAGTTTATAAGTTTGTCCTTTTTTACGCGGGAAATAAATACTTTGAATGGTATCGGAATCCAGACCGTACTCCACCTCAAACAGAGTTGCCCGATTGGAAGACAGTCCTGCGCAAAGACCCGTCAAAGAGTCTTTACCGGAAAGCAGCAGATTCACGCTTCCGTCATCAGCATCCGCTTTGACATTGGCGCTGAAGACCACCGGTTTGGAATAGTCGATCTTCACACCGTCCAACCAGCCGCCGACACCACTGCCGAGAATATCGACCGTGTCGGTCGTGGGATCGACCTGTCCGTAAAAGCCGAGACCAAATTCCACACCACGCAGGTTGTTGGCACTGCAAATCAAATTATCCGATCCGGTTTTTGCGCTGTAATTGATCGGTTCACCGTCGTAATAGTGCAGATCAATATTGTCAAAAGTCGCCGAAGCATTACCGTACGTATAACAGGTAAAGAAATTCCCGGTGTAGCGGGTATCGATCGGCGCGGCGTTGATGATAACCTTACCATCCACCACCACGGTAGCAAATCCGGGACCGGTAATGATCTTGACGTGATACGGCTTCCCGACCGTTCTGGAGAAATTCCCCGAGCCGAGATTGTGCTGTTCGACCATATCGACCGGGTCATACATCGTCGCGCCGGGACCGGTAATATTGATGTAGACGTAGTCCATCGCGCTGCTGCCCTTAAATCCGATACGGGTACAGCCTTTAATGTCACTTGCTTTGTTGTTGGTCACGTCCATTTCCAGAACGTAGACCCGTTCCGGATCGACCGCAACATTATCGAATTTATAGAAGGATGTTCCCTTTACGACCGCTCTGTTCGTCGACGGGTCATAGGTCGTCGAGCCGCCCTGGACACTGGAAACACCGGTACAGTTATCAAACAGATTAGGCGAAACCCCGTTATTTTGCGCGGCAGCAAGTGCCTTTTCATAAGTGCGGTAGTTGGAAATATCATTGGTCGAAAGATCGCTGTACTCCTCAAGCAGCCAATCGATCATTTCGGTCGCGTATTGCAGGGTAAATTCCTCGCTGACGGCTAACTGTTCTTCGTAATTCTTAGTCGTGATCTTGGGGATATTACTGATGCAATCTTCAACGTACATCAGATCCTGCACCATCAGATCATTATCCATTTCGTTCAGTTTCTTTTCGGCAGCGACCAGTTTGTCATAATATTTCAGATCGGAAGTCTTATAACCATCGTTTTCAAACTGATTGACCTTTTGCCGCAAAGACGGGATATAGGTGCACATTTCACGGTAATTTTTCAGCGTAATCTCCGGCAAAGCCGCCAGAACGGAATCCATATACTCGATATCCGTCTGGGTATAATACGCCTTCAAATCCGAAATGACGGCGTTGCTCGTCACAGACTCAATACCGGTGACCGAACAGCCGACGTTGGCTTTCGTGTACTCGTACGAACAGGTTTCCTGCTCGATAATCAGTTTTCCGTTGACCCAAGCGGAAACGGTATCGTCCATCAACAGAACGGTAAAATCCAGTTCATCCGAAAATTCGCGCTGATAGTTGCCCGTGCCGAACACGGCAAGTTCCACGTATCCGGTCAGGCCGTAAATCGCCATGTGATCGTCCCAGAAATAAGCTGAAAGGTTATCCGCCGATGAATTGCCCGCCACAATGATCCGCGCAATAGTATCGGGATTCGGCACCTTGATCTTCCCGCTGACCACATAGGGACGGTGGATATCAAACGAAAGATTATTCAGCAGACCGCCGCCGCCGCTGGAATTGCCCGAAAGCGTGACGGTTTTGGTTGAAGGATCGTAACTGCCGTCATTTCCGAACGGGAAATTGATGGTTGTTGCGGGATCCAGCAGATTTCCGTTTCCTTCCGGACAGGTCGGCAACGGAAAAAAACTGTTCTCATCGTCAACATACGACAGCCGGTAGTTTGACAAAGTGGCAGTGTCCTTATTAAGTGCCAAATCGCACGCATTACAGCCTAACGCCAGCGAATGTTCCACGTCGTCGATCTCAAAATGATCAAAGCACAGTATGCCGTCGACCCAGATCGTTACAAAGCCGGATTCTGTCCCGGATTCGCACAGAATATCCACATGGCTTTTGCCGTTTTTGCGTATCACAGGCGTGGGCGCGGTAGCGAGGATCAAATCCCCCGCACCGTACTGAAAACGATAAAGATCCACGCGATTTGCGTAAATATACACGGCAAAGTAATCTCTGACGTTTTGAGCTTTGAAAATCAGGTCAAAACGTCCCTTTGCGTTATCGGTAACCTGCGCGTCAGCAGACAGTAAAGTCGGGTGTTTGGAACCGACTGCAACCCCCTGTGCCAAAAACGGTCCGTTAAAATAGGACCAGGAAAAAGTTGATTTTTCTTTGTCCAACTTAACGTAGGTGTTGGCGTCAACTGTGTAAAGATCAGCGGAAAAAGACGATACATTAGCTAAAAAATTCGTATTTCCTTCCGGAATGATCGGAACCGTTTTTGCCGCAGTAACCGTGACCGGCGCCATGACAAAACAGGTTGCGATCAGCACGACCGCCATCAGCAACGCAAGTATTGTTTTATTTTTCATTGAAAATTCTCCCGTTTCATACAATCAAACAAATAGGTGGAATCAGCAGGCAGTCTTCACCGCCCGCTGATCCGAAAAAGAGAAAGTTTACTTTTGAATCGCATATACAGCCAGATCGCCCGCACCGACGGTACCGCTGACGGTAGACGTGGAATTGGCGGTTTCAAATGCATTCGCGCCGACGTTGAAAGCACGTACGGACGAAGACTTTTTCAGGCTGATATTGTAGGACGCGCTGGAATCGACCGACTTATTGAGGATCAGCAGATAATAGTTGCCCGCATCCTCAAACACGCTGCAAACGGTATTTCTGTTGCGGCTGGAAACGGTGCTGAATCCACTGATGATCGCGGAATTTGCTACATCGGACAAGAAATATTCAGCGGTGTAGGAACTATCCAGACGCGGATGGTAAATTTCGATCGGCTGAGCGTTATAGATCAGGTTGCCGATGCGCTGAACCTGCGTATTGAGGCCCGCCAGATCGTTATAGAAGCTGCTGACGTTACCGTTGGTATCGCAGAACGTCTCAACAGCGGTAAAGTAGGCGGCACCCTTACAGCCGTATGCCAAAGCTGCTTTCATCTGAACGCTGTATTTCGCCAGCGTCATGTTGGCGGTCGTACCGTAATCGAAATCGGTGACACCCTGGAAAACGTGCCAGTACGGCAGACCGGTCTCGACCGATTTCTTTCTGAGGTATCCCATGTCTTTCCACAGATCATAAGTATTCAGATTCGGCGTGCTGGAAGTGGTATACAGATAATAGTCATTGGCAAGGATCTGCGGTTTGGCAATATCGATAAACTTATCAACATATTCATCGAAAGACGTTCCCGCGCCGTTCCATTTGTAGCCGCTGTATGACGGCAGCAGGCAGGACAGCGACAGCGAGGACGGATCATACTTAGTCAAAAGCGAGTTGACAATGCGCAGATCTCTGAACTGGGTGACCGACGGTTCATCCTGCAAATAGTAACCGTACGCGTGCTGCGCGTTCTTGAACTGCGCGGTCAGCGAAGCGATCTCGCTGTCACGGTAAGCCAAATGATTCCGATCGGTCATAGCGGCCATATCCACCATGTAATCAATCCCGGTACTTTCGGCTGCCTGCAAAACGGCAGCGTAATCTTCCGCCGTTTGATTATAGGGCAGATTCTCCGGAATAACCAAATCCACGTTCGCGTTCTTCAAAGCACCGAAGACTGCCGAAGGATTGTTTAGATGATACAGATCGGTATAGGCCGCGACCTTGAACTGATTTTCAGTATAAGTCGAAGCATACTGCGGGTCAGCCGGATCGACCAGACCGGCGATGGCTTTTTTCAGCCAGACAACCGTTCGGACGTCGCACGGCGATTCTGTGTTATAGACATCAGCCGCTTTCAGATAAGCGCCCGACAGAGTTTCAGATCCAAGGATATGCTGTTTGGCCTTGACAACGTCGCCTGCCGCGATCAGTCCGTCTCCATCCAGATCGCCGCGGACGGCGATGGTGTAGATTCCTTCCTCGGGAACGCCGTTGACATAGATCTTGACCTGCATACCGGTCGCAATCAGACCACCGGTCACTTCAACATTTCTGTCAAAGATCTTATAGGTGTAAATCGACGACGAGGTGACCAGATTCTCTCGGAAATCGGAAACCGTGGTGTCCGGCGCAACAGCCGAGATTGTTCCTTCGCCGACAAGATACACATCCGAAGTCGGTGCATAAGTCATATCATAATCCGGCTGATTCAGATACATTTTCAGATTGGAAAGCGTAACGGAATCGGTGTTGTCGGTGTAATCACAGTTCGACAGACCGACAACAGGACTGTAACCGCCCGAAATTTCAATATCTTTTAGATACTGCGTTCCATCGATCCAGACCGAAACACTGCTTTGGGTCGACAGAACGACCACATTGGAAGTGCCGGAAGCCGGACGGGTATACGGAATGTACGAAGAAGCGATCAGTTCATCGCCCGCCGGGGTCCATTTATAAAGATTGACAGAATGTGCACCAAGATATACTGCATAATAATCGCCGTAGGAGAGCGCACGGAAGATCAGATCGACACGCCCGTCGGCAATGCGGGAAGAAGTAACGTCAACATCCAGCACATAGGGTTTGGTCGAATCGATCTCATAGCCGGTCGCCAAATACGCACCATAGGCGAAATGGTTGGTCTGATAGAATCCGTCTTCGGTGCGTGTGACGTAATTGACCGGGAGTGTGCTTTCGTTATCCGGATCAGACCAAGCCGCGATAGAAAACGAAGTGATTTTATCGGCATAATTGATATTGCCGTTCGGCATGGTCGGCACCGCGTCGTTCATAACGGGGTCGATGTCCGTCCGGTAAATATCCGTATCCGCAAAGGTCAGCGAATAATTAGAACCCGACCAACCGGTAGTGACACCGAATTTCGGTGCGAAAGCGGTCGTATTAATGGCCTCATCACGGAAATACTGTGTTCCGTTGATCCAGACCGAGACTTTTCCATCACCCGAACGGATCACAAAACGGTCGCCTGCCGCCCGTGTATACGGAACATTCGTGTTTGCGACCAGCAAATCGCCGCCGCCGAAATAAGAATAATGATACAAAGCTACAGAATTATTCCAAACATACAGCGCGTAATAGTCCATATTACTTGACGCACGGAAGATGATGTCTTGACGTTCGTTCGAGGAAACGGTCATCGTGGTTTCAAGAACGACTTCCTTATCGTTGGCGGGCACCGAACCGTTTGCCAAAAACGCGCCGTTGCCGAAACCGGATTCCATCACGAAACCGTGATCTGCACTGCTCCACGGAGCCGCCGCATTGACGTCCGCTGCGGGCAGTCCCCACATACTGTCACCAAAGCCGGAAATATAATCCGCGTAATTGACGTTGCCATCGATTCGCGTGGGAACCGGCTGATTCAACGGATTTTCGATCTCGGTCACAAACAGTTGTGCATTAGAGAATGTACAAGCAATCGGTGATGTAACACCGAAGGACGGCGTGTAATTCGTAATGCTCACGTTGTCGGTATAATCACGCAGGAGCTGTTCGTCGTTGATCCACAGGGAAACCTTGTTGTTGCCCGAACGGATAACAACCGTATCGGTACCGGAATCGTCCGGTGTATAGGTAAAGTTGGCAAAATTGACCTGTTCAATACAGTTTACAACATGGCTTAAAAAGCCGGTGCCATTGGGATAGATATATGCCGCCCAGTAATCGGCGCAGGAAGCACCGCGGAAGATCAGATCCACACGGTCAGTACTGTGATCACTGATATCGACCGACAAAATGGTTTCTTTTGCGGCGGACAACGTATAACCACTGGTCACCAGTGCGCCGTTGCCCGGTTTATCCAGAGTAAAGCCCATGCTTTGAGCATTCCAGGTCGGTTGATATTCGGCATTGCCCTGCGCCCAGTACGGACCGTTCCAACCGTTGACCAACGTCAGATAGTTGGTATTATCGGCCGGTTTGGTCGGGACCGGCTCGCCCAGCAACAAGTCTTCTTCCAGACAGAAGAGCGAAGCGTTGGACAATGTAGCGGGAACGCCGACAGAAGTGTTGACACCGAAAGACGCGGCGTAATTGACCGTGTCAATCGTTTGCGCGTAATTCTTCACGACCTCAACACCGTTGATCCAAACAGAAACCTTTCCGCTGCCCGAACGGATCACAACCGTATCGGTGCCGGAAACCGCAGGCGTAAAGGTGAAGTTGGCAAAATTGACCTGTTCAACAGTGTTTACAACATGACTTAAAAAGCCGGTACCGTCAGGATAAATATAAGCCGCCCAGTAATCGGTGCAGGATGTACCGCGGAAAATGATGTCCGTACGGCCACCGCTGTAATCGGAAAGGTCGACCGACAGAACGGCGGTCTTGCTCTGCGGAACGTTATAACCGGTGGTAACCAGCGCACCGTTACCCGGTTTATCAACCGTAAAGCCGTTGGTCGCGTCATTCCACGCCGGCTGATAATCGGCATTGCCTTGTGCCCAGTACGGGCCGTTCCAACCGGAAACCTGTGCGATATAGTCAATATTTCCGGCTGGTTTAGTGGGAACAGGTTCACTCGGAGGATCCTGTGCCCAGAAAGAAACGTCGGAAACCGTAATATCGGGGAACCAGAACCCGACGACCGGGTTATAAGTGCTGGCACTGATTGCGGCTTCGTCGATATACTTTACACCGCCGACCCAAACGCTGACGGCACTGCCGTTCGACTTGATCACGACGTTTTCGGTCGCGACGGCAGAACGGCTGTATGAAGCAGACGCCACAACGTCATCCGACGAACCCCAGCTGGCATCACCGTTCAGGAAATACTTTCTGACCGTAACAGCGGTATTGCTGACAAAAACGGAGAAAATATCGGTATTGATCCAGGAACCGGGATTGCCGAAAGAGGCACTGCGGAAAACGATACCGTAATTGGAATCAACCGCGGCCGGCAAAACATTAACGGAAATGTATGCTTCCTTATCCGGAGACACGGAATAACCCTGTGCCAAAGTTGCGCCCCATGCATTATCGGGGAAAGCGGCACCCTTGGTTGTCGTGTTCCAAGCCGGCATATCGGTCGCACCGACACCGTAGCATGACTGACCGAAACCGGTGATGCTGTCAGCATAATCAGTTGTGTCGGCCGGTTTGCCGGGCACGTCCGTCTCGGCAGAAACCGCCATCGGCATTACCGCGAACAGATTCAACAGCAACGCGAGTGACAGCATCAACGCAATGATTCTGCTTTTGTTTTTCAAATGTTTCATCTTTTTTCCTCCTTGAAAATTTATTATATAAAATGCGATGGTTTCCCATATCATCATTTTATCATACAAAATTCCAAAAAACACTGGTCAATATACGCCGATTTATAGTCAATATTATCCATCTTGCTGAAAATCGTCGATATTTTCCGAAAAAGCGGCAAATATTCTGTCGGCGATCCGTTCCATTCCGAGATCCCCCGGATGCATCGCCACACCGGCGTGTTCAAATCTGCCGACGGCCATATTCTCACCGCTGTCTCCCAGATCTCCCAAAGAGACCATCGGGATGTTGCGATCCCGGGCCACCTGACGCAGTACGGCATCCACCGGTTCGTTTCGCCAGAAACAGTCGGTCATAAGAAATTGAACGGACGGAGTTGCAAAACGGTCCAACATTCGTCCCAACGCCGTTTCGAGCGAATGGTGCGCCAGATGTTCCTTATGGATATTTTCGCCGATGCGGATCACGATCACGTCCGCCCCGTAATCCAGCGCTTTCCGGTAAATCTGTTCAAAAGAAGTGTCATTCCAGTATTCACTTGCCCACGCAGAAAGACTTGCCGTCATATACTGCGCGTCCGGATCGGCGGAACGGATTTTTTCCATCAGAAGATGCACATAATCCTTTTCCGGCGCGGAAGCCGCCATCCCCCAATCGCCCGTCCATCCGATTTCGGGAGCCGGGCCGTGTCGGGTGATGGAATTTCCCAAAAACAAGATCTTCTTTCCGCCGTTCCCAAGCGGATCGGAAACGGTTTTATCCGATGGCAACTGCCCCTTGGCAGGTACTGTATTCTTCATTGAAATCCTCCTCAGAAAAAGCCATTCTGGTTTCAATATCTTCCAGCCATTCATGTCCGTATGGTTTGAAAAAGCCGATAAAGAATTCACCCGGTTTTCCATCCGCGACTTCAACGATCAGACGTTGCCATTTGGCTTGAAGCGTAAAACGTTTGCGATAATTCAAAACGCCCTCCGGACCACGGTGGGAAGCCGGAACATACCAATCTCCGTTCGTTTCGGAAATCAGTTCACCGTCGATCCACACCCGCATTTTCCGAGTGCCTTCCGCAACCAAAATCGCATCGCCAATATTGTTTGGACTTTTAAACTCAATCGCGTAATAGTGCGTTCCGGAAGGAACAGACAGATAAGAATTCTCCGTGCTGATGAACTGCGCATCCGCAAAAATATCCTCTGTCGGGAAATCCGCTACCGGTTTTACCAGCGAAACGGTCATCCATCGGTTTTTGACCGGAATACCGACCGCGCATTTCTGGGAAAAATTCTCCGTCCGAACGGTCACGTCCAGCATTTCGATATAATTATGCTTCGCCATATCCGGCGCCGTGACCGACAATTTCACCCGGGTCGGAATATCCGCTTTCAGCCGGAACGTATCTTCCGGCAGATCGATTTTCCAATCGAACGGCATAAACGCCTCGACCGTCACTGTTTCGTCATGTTCGGCGATCAATTCCAGTTCGTACCACGCCGTCTCCCCCGAATCAATTGCAATCTCTTCCGGATAATGCAGGGAAATATACAACGGTTCCAGCGCGACGACCGACGTATGATCATCACAGG